>CALFNI010000133.1 GCA_937902695.1 uncultured Rhodanobacteraceae bacterium | reverse complement strand
CAGGCCTCGGCCGACGGCTTCGCGCGCGACGCGCGCCTCTACGGCACGGTCGTGTCCGGCCTTCTGAACGGCGCGCCCGAGCTCAACATCCGCGCGCTCGACAATCCGAACGCCAAGCAGATCCTCGGCGACATTTCGCAGCAATGGACCGGCCTTGCCGATCCGATCCAGAAGATCCAGGACGCATCGACGAACCTGCAGACCGTGAAGGACGCCGCCGACGCGAGCTTCACCGACAGCCAGAGCGTGCTGCTCCGCGCCGGCAACGTCGCGCAGCTCATCGACGACCTGCCGGCGAAGAACATCCTGCGCAGCCCCTGGCTCGGCGTCATCGCCGCCGGCCTCGCGCTGCTCCTGCTGCTGTTCCTCGGCGTCAACCTGATCCGCGACCAGCAGCGCCGCTACCAGGTGTCGGCCGAGCTCAACCAGCGCAACCAGGAAGCGATCCTGCGCCTCCTCGACGAAATGGGATCGCTTGCCGAAGGCGACCTCACGGTCAAGGCGACCGTCACCGAGGACATCACCGGCGCGATCGCGGACTCGGTGAACTTCGCGGTCGAAGCGCTGCGCTCGCTGGTCACGACGATCAACGAAACCGCCGTGCAGGTGTCGGCCGCCGCGCAGGAAACGCAGGCGACCGCGATGCACCTCGCCGAAGCCGCGGAGCATCAGGCGCAGCAGATCACGTCGGCGTCGGCGGCGATCAACGAGATGGCGACCTCGATCGACAACGTGTCGAAGAACTCGGCCGAATCGGCCGAAGTCGCGCAGCGCTCGGTGCAGATCGCCGCGAACGGCGCGCAGATCGTGCGCCAGACGATCCAGGGCATGGATTCGATCCGCGACCAGATCCAGGAGACGTCGAAGCGAATCAAGCGCCTCGGCGAGTCGTCGCAGGAAATCGGATCGATCGTCGAGCTCATCAACGACATCGCCGAGCAGACCAACATCCTCGCGTTGAATGCCGCGATCCAGGCGGCATCCGCCGGCGAAGCGGGGCGCGGCTTCGCGGTCGTCGCCGACGAAGTGCAGCGCCTCGCCGAACGCGCCTCCGGCGCGACGAAGCGAATCGAAACGCTGGTGCAGACGATTCAGTCCGACACGAACGAAGCCGTCAGCTCGATGGAGCAGACGACCTCGGAAGTGGTCTCGGGCGCGCGCCTCGCCGAGGACGCGGGCCTCGCGCTCGGCGAGATCGAAAAGGTCTCGAACGACCTCGCCGAGCTCATTCAGAACATCTCCACTGCCGCACGGCAGCAGTCGGCCGCCGCGACGAACATCTCGGCGACGATGAACGTGATTCAGGAAATCACGACGCAGACATCGGTCGGCGCAAGCCAGACCGCGGAATCGATCGGCAACCTCGCGCAGCTTGCCTCCGACCTTCGCAGGTCGGTCGCGGACTTCAAGCTGCCGGGCTGAGCGGAGTCGAGGGCAGGCTCCGGGAAAAACGACGGCGACCTGACGCCGCCGAGCGTTGATCGAGGGTGCACATGAAACTGCAAGACAACATCGACTTCACCGCGCTCAACTGGGTCAAGCACGAGCTCGATGCGACCCTGAAGCAGGCGCGTGACGCGCTCGAGGCCTACGTCGACGATCCGTCCGACGTCGCGCTGATGCGCGAAAGCTCGGTGCACCTGCATCAGGTGCAGGGCACGCTGCGCATGGTCGAGCTGTATGGCGCGGCGATGGTCGTCGAGGAGATGGAGCGCGTCGCCAAGTCGCTGCTCGACGATACGATCAAGCAGCGCGACGAAGCCTATTCCGTGCTGATGCGCGGCATGGTGCAGCTTCCCGATTACCTCGAGCGCGTGCAGAGCGGGCACAAGGACATTCCGATCGTCCTGTTGCCGCTGCTGAACGATCTTCGCGCCTGCCGCGGCGACAATCTCCTCACCGAATCGGCGCTGTTCTCGCCGGATCTGCACGCCGACCTTCCGGCCTCGGCCAGCGGCGCCGAATCGCCGCTCGCGCAGGCCGATCTGCGGGCGCAGGCGCTGCGACTGCGCCTCGCGTTCCAGGCCGCATTGCTCAAATGGTTCCGCGACGAAAGCGCGACCGAGCACCTCGACCGCCTGTCGAGCGTCCTCGATCGGCTGCGCGCGCTTTCGCACGGCAGCGAGCCGCGCCGCGTCTGGTGGGTCGGCGGCGGCGTCATCGAAGCGGTCCGCGACGGCGGCCTCGACCCGAGCGTCGCCGTCAAGCTTCTCTTCGGCGGCGTCGATCGCGAGATCAAGCGCTTCGCGGAGAGCGGCGAATCGACGTTCGCGTCGACGCCGCCGCGCGATCTCGTCAAGAACCTCCTCTATTACATCGCGCATTCGACCGGCCAGGGCGCGCGCGTGCGCGACGTGCGCGCGACGTACCGCCTCGACACGCTGCTGCCGACGCAGAAGGAACTGCAGCACGCGCAAGGCTCGATGACGGGCCACAACCGCAACCTCCTCGACACGGTCTCGATCGCCATCAAGGACGACCTGCTGCGCGTCAAGGAATCGCTCGATATCTTCCTGCGCAGCCCCGACGCGAATCCGGCCGACCTCGCCAGCCAGGCCGAGATCCTCGACCGCGTCGGCGACACGCTCGGCATGCTCGGGCTCGGCATGCCGCGCAAGGTCGTCGGCGAGCAGCGCACGGTCATCGAGGAGATGGCCGATCACCGCCGCCCGATCGACGAGGGCGCATTGCTCGACGTCGCCGGCGCGCTGCTCTACGTCGAAGCGTCGCTCGACGATCATATCGAGCGCCTCGGCGCCGGCGGCGAAAGCGAAGAGCAGCCCGAGGGCGAGCTCGAGCTGCCGAAGGCCGAGGTCCGCAAGATCCTCGATGCACTAATGCGCGAGGCCGCGGTCAACATCCAGCAGGCCAAGCACGACATCATCGCGTTCATCGAATCGCCGTGGGAGCACGCGCGCGTCGAGCAGATTCCGCGCCTGCTCGAAGAGATTTCGGGCGCGCTGCGCATGCTCGGCCTCGGCGATGCGGCGCAGCTGATGACCGGCATCGTGCGCTTCGTCGAGACCGAATTGCTGCAGCACCGCCGCGTGCCGACCGCCGAGCAGATGGACAAGCTCGCCGACGCGCTCGCCGCGATCGAGTACTACCTCGAGGCGACGCGCGAGCAGCGCGGCAACCGCGAGAGGATCCTGCAGGTCACGCGCGAAAGCCTCGAGGCGCTCGGCTACTGGCCGGTGCCGAGCGGCGGCGGCGGTCCTGGCGGCGGCCTTTCCGGGCCGATGCCGTCGCCGTCCCATGACGTTGCATCGCCGTCGCCGGCGCCGATCGACGCCGACACCGCCGCGCTTGCCGCGGCTGCCGCGCTCGCATACAGCACCGAGGCGACGCATGCGGCATCGTCGCCCGTCGGCGAGCGCGACGCGAAGTCGCTCCGTTTCGATCCGCCGCCCGAGCAGTTTCCGAGCTGGGGCGATCATCTGCCGAGCGGGCGCAGCGATGGCCTGCGCGCCGACGGTGAAGAGCGCGCGCCGGGCGACGACCTGCCGAGCGTCGATCTTCCCGATGTCGACATCGACATCGGCGCGAGCGAATGGACCGGCGAGCCGGCCGGGGCGCGCGCCTCGAACGACGCTGCGAGCGACGTCACGGGCGCGGTCGAGATCGCGCCCGGTCGCGACATCGGCGATCTCATCATCGGCGAGGCCATCGAGCCCGAGCGCTCGGCGCACGATCTGGCGGGCCTGCGCTTCGCCGAGACGGATGAGATCGAGCCCGGCTGGACCGAGATCGAGGAAGAGATCGAAGAAGAGGTCCCGGTCGAGCACGCGAACGAAGCCGGCTTCCACATGATGTCGAGCGAGGACATCGACGACGAGATCCGCGAGGTGTTCGTCGAGGAAGTGCAGGAAGAAATCGAGAACATGCAGCGCAACCTTCCGCTCTGGAAGGCCGACGTCGAGAATCTCGATGCGCTGAAGCCGATCCGCCGCTCGTTCCATACGTTGAAGGGCTCCGGACGGCTCGTCGGCGCGATGACGCTCGGCGAGTTCAGCTGGAAGGTCGAGAACATGCTGAACCGCGTGCTGGATCGCACGGTCGCTCCGGGCCATGCGGTCGTCGCGCTCGTCGATCACGCGGTCGCGGCGCTGCCCGAGCTGCTCGCGGCGCTGCGCGGCGGTCCCGCGCCGGCCGCGAACGTGCACGGCATCATGACGACGGCCGATCGCGTCGCGAGCGGCGAGGACGCCCACGTGCCTGTGCGCGCGGCGACGCGCAAGATCCGCCGCGTCGTGCGCCGTCGCGTGCCGGTGGCCGCGCCGCCGACGCCGGCGCCGTCCGAGGAGCTCGACATCGAGAGTGCATTCGCGGCCGCGCCGCCTGAAGTCCATGCGGGTCCGGCGGCGAACATCGACCCCGTCCTGTTCGACATCCTGAAGAGCGAAGTCGCGCAGCACCTCGGCGTCATCGGCGACTACCTCGACCGGTCCGCACCGACGCCCGTCGTCGCGAGCGAGACGCTGCTTCGCGCCGTGCACACGTTGAACGGCGCCATCGCGATGGTCGACATTCCGGCGCTCGGGCACGTGCTCGCGCCGCTCGAAGGCTACATCAAGCGTCTGCGCGGCATCGCCGCCGCGCCGGACGCGGACGGCATCGGCGCGCTCGAAGACACCGTTGCGCTCGCGCGCGCGGTCGTGCAACGCCTCGATAGGGGCATGGGCGAAATGCCCGATTCGGCTGATCTCGTGCAGCGCGTGACCGCGCTCCGCGACGCGTTGCCGGAGCCCGAGACGTCGCTTCATCTCTATTCGGGCGAGCCCGCGGAGATCGAGCCCGCGCAGATCGAGGCCTCTGCGGCGGCCGTCGAGGACGAAACCCATCCCGGCGCCGTCGACGACGAGCTCAGGCTCGACGACGGCGACATCGCGCGTCACCACGCGACGCCGGCCGTGGCGATCGACGACGACCTCACCGGCTCGCTGATCCGCGCGCTCGACGCGCAGGACGCCGACGCCGCGTCTTTCGCCGAAATGCCGCCCGAGCTCGTGTCCTCGTTGTCCGAGTTCGATCTCGAGCGCCCGGTGCCGCCCGACGTCGAAGCGCCGCCGGTCGTCGCGCAGGACGATTCGGCCGAGCCCTCGTTCGGGAGCTCCGCCACGCTGGTCGATTCGGCGCTGCTCGCCGCGTTCGACGATGCGGACGCGACATCGGAACCTGCCGCGGCATTCAGCGAAACGATCGAGCCGGTCACCTCGGCGGAGACGCCCATGGCGCCGCTCGAGGAAGAAGCCGATCTCTACGTGCCCGCCGACGAAGTGCCGGCCGTCGCGTTCGAGGCCGACGACGACGTCGACGACTTCAGCGAGGCCGAGTCCGGCGCCGACGCCGACGACGTCGAGTCGCTCGAGCTCGGCCCGTTCGAAACTTCGATCGAGGCCGACGCCGCGCCGGCGCCGGTCGCGCAGGCGATCGCCGAGCCCGCGTACGCCAGCAAGCTCTCCGGCGCCGAAGCGCCGCCGATCGCCGACGATCCGCAGCCCGAAGGCGCACTCGAACTGCCGGACCTCGACGACGACCTGCTCGAGATCTTCGTGCAGGAAGGCGCCGATATCCTCGACCACTCCGACGCCGTCATGGCGCGTCTTCGCGAGGCGCCGGACGACCGCGATCTCATCGTCGGCCTGCAGCGCGACCTGCATACGCTCAAGGGCGGCGCGCGCATGGCCGGCATCATGCCCGTCGGCGAACTCGGCCACGCGATGGAGAGCCTGCTCGAATCCGTCGTCGAGCACCGCGGAGAACTCGGCCGCGACGGCGTGCCGCTGCTCGAGCGCGGCTTCGACCGCCTGCACGCCATGGTCACG
>CALFNI010000132.1 GCA_937902695.1 uncultured Rhodanobacteraceae bacterium | reverse complement strand
AAGGATCCATGTCGACCTGATGGACGATGCCGTTGACTGTCAGCGTGATCATGGCTCCTCCGCCCGAACGTACCGACGAACCCCTCCGCACGGCGGAGCCTACTCGCTTTCGGTGCTGATGTAGTGAACATCGTCACGCCTGCGCGCTGGCGAGAACGGCGCGCGAATCACGCGAATTATTCTCAGCCGTGTTTCGACCCGCAACGCAAGACCGGAGGCGTCGTCGGCGATTTGACGCAGATCACATCCGACCCGCGTGGGCCTGCTAGCATCGCGCGACGCCCACCGGCGGGAGGAGTCGAGATGGCGCTGCGAGCCGAGCGTGCCGTTGTGCTTGCCTGCATCGGTCTTGCATCGGTTTCCGTCGCGAACGCCGCGAACGGCGACTGGACCGTGGTGGGCTGGAACAACCTCGGCATGCACTGCATGGATTCGCACTATGCGGTGATGGCGACGCTGCCGCCGTACAACACGCTCGAGGCGCAGGTGCTGGATCCCACGGGCCACCTGATGTCGCCTGCGTCGGGCGTCAGCGTCACGTTCGAGGCCGTGGCCGATCCGACGGGATCGATCAACTCCACCTCGGTCGGCAAGACCGACTTCTGGATCTACGCGCAGTCGCTGTTCGGCCTGCTGCAACCACTGCCGCCTGACGTCGGCCTTACCGGCATCTCGATGCCGGGCACGTCGAACGCGCCGCAGCCGCTGACGTACGACGCGACCACCGGCGCCTGGATCGGCGAGGGCATTCCGGCGACGCCGTACGACGACGCCGGCCACAAGAACACGTATCCGCTGTTTCGCGTCACCGCGCGCGATTCGGGCGGCGCGGTGCTCGCGACCAACGATGTCGTGCTGCCGGTCTCGGACGAGATGACCTGCAAGACGTGCCATGCATCGCACAGCAACGCTGCCGCCGAGCCGTTGGAAGGCTGGGTCGACGATGCCGATCCGGAACGGGATTTCCGGCTCAATGCGATTCTGCTCCACGACGATCGCCAGAGCGGCAACCCGGACTACGCGGGCGAGCTCGTCGGAGCGGGGTACGACGCGGGCGGGCTCTACGCGACCGTGACGCAGCTCGGCAAGCCGATCCTCTGCGCGGTCTGCCATTCGTCGAACGCGCTCGGTACCGTCGGCGTTCCCGGCGTTGCTCCGCTGACGACGTCGATGCACCGGCTGCACGCCAACGTGATCGATCCCGCCACCGGCCTCTCGCTCGACAACGAGAACAACCGGTCGGCCTGCTACACGTGCCATCCGGGTTCGACGACGAAATGCCTGCGCGGCGTCATGGGCAACGCCGTCGCCGCGGACGGCACGCTTCAGATGCAATGCCAGAGTTGCCATGGCGCGATGAGCCGCGTCGGCGCGCAGGGCCGCGAGGGCTGGCTCGACGAGCCGACGTGCCAGAACTGCCACACCGGCACGGCAGTGAACAACAACGGCCAGCTCCGCTACACGAACGTCTATGACACGAACGGCGAGCGCCGCGTCGCAGTCGATGCGACTTACGCGACGACACCCGATGTGCCGTTGCCGGGCTTTTCGCTGTATCGCTTCTCGACCGGACACGGCGGCTTGCAGTGCGAGGCGTGTCATGGCTCGACGCATGCCGAGTTTCCGAGCTCGCACGTCAACGACAACCTGCAGAGCATCGCGCTGCAAGGCCATGCCGGCGCGCTGGTCGAATGCGCGACCTGCCACGGCAGCTCGCCGAACACGGTCAACGGCGGACCGCACGGCATGCATCCGGTCGGCGCGACCTGGGTCAGCGATCATGCAGACGCCGTGGAGGGCGGCGGCAGCGCGCCCTGTCGCGCCTGTCATGGCACCGACTATCGCGGCACGGTCCTTTCGTACAGCAAGGCGGATCGCGTCTTCAGCACGCGCTACGGCACGCGCACGTTCTGGACCGGTTTCCAGATCGGCTGCTATGCGTGCCACAACGGGCCGAACAGCGATGATTCGAATCCCAACCATGCCCCGTCCGTCCAGAGCACGACGGCGAGCTCCGACGGCACGCCGGTCGCCATTCCGCTCAGCGCGAGCGACGCCGACGGAAACACGCTGACCCTGCGCATCGTCTCGCAGCCCGCGAACGGGACCGTCGGCCTCACCGGCACCACCGCGACGTACTATCCGGACCGCGGCTACGCCGGCACCGATACGTTCACGTTTGCCGCGTGGGACGGCGAAACCGACTCGAACCTCGGCACGGCGACCGTAACGGTCTCGTTCGACGACACGATCTTCGCCGACGGATTCGACCCGCCCTGAGGGCGAATCCCGAGCGCGCGCCGCAGATGCCGGCTTCCGGATGCGTTCCGGCGGCCATGTCCACCTGCATGATCAATGCAGCGAGGTTTCATCCGCCGCCACGACGGCATCTGCAGCCGCCTCGGGCGCGATCGACGTAACGTCGAGCGCAAGGTCGCGCGGACCGTACGGACCCCACTCGGCGATACGCGTGCCCCGGAACAGACCGGCGGTCGGCGCATTGGCTGCGCTCGCGAGGTGCATGACCCCGCAATCCGCAGCGACGAATCTCGCAATGGCCGAGATGGCCGCTGCAAGGCGCCGGATGTCCGTGGAGTAGTACGTGGGCCATCGGTTCTCGAGCATGGAGCGGCCGCGGCCGTCCCCGACTTCGCTGGTGTTCAAGCACCTGCGGCGCTTGCGGCCGACCGCTGCCGGTGCGCGCCGCCTTAACGGCGCCTGTTCCGCGGGCGCGACTCCGGCGACCGGTTTGGCTTCTGTTGGCTGTGATGCGTTCACGCTCGGGTCTCGGTACCGGGAGCGGTAGCGAACGTGTGGGGGTCGAGCGACGGTCGTGAGGAACCCGTGGAGCACCGCGCCGGAAAGCAGGGATGTTTCACGGCGAGGAAGCCTCGGCGAAAGCGCGGAGCTCGGTCGAATGACGCATTGAAGGAACGCGCCATCGGGTGCAGCAGCGCAAGAACCCACGCCTTCGTGTTCCCGGATCAAGAGCAGTCACGAAACTTCAGTCACCTACTTGGGAGGGCATCATGGCACTAGAAGCAGACACAACGGCGGTGGGAGCCACCGTCGTCGACGACGACACGCTCGTCAGCGGAGTCAGCTGGGCGGCGATACTGGCCGGCGCGGCGTCGGCCGCGGCGCTGTCTTACGCGCTCCTGATCCTCGGCGTGGGGCTGGGGCTTTCATCCGTATCGCCGTGGGCCTATGCGGGCATCGGCGCCGGCACGCTGGGCGTGGCCGCGATTCTCTGGCTCACGTTGACGCAGGTCGTCGCCTCGGGACTCGGAGGCTACCTGACCGGGCGTCTGCGCAGCGGCTGGCGCACCGTCCACACGGATGAAGTGTTCTTCCGCGACACGGCACACGGGTTTCTCGCCTGGTGCATCGCATCGCTCGTCGTCGCTGCCTTCCTGGCGAGCGCCGTGGCGGGCATCGTCAGCGGCGGCGCCTCCATCGCGTCGACGACCGGAGCGGCGATCGGCGCCGGCGGCGCGGCGGTTGCCGCGAAAGCAGCCGAAGGAACGGATACGGAGTACTGGGCGGACACGATCCTGCGCAGCAATGCGGCGCCAAGCGACGCTGCAACGCCGCCGGCGCCATCCTCCAATGACGGCGACGTGCGGGCGGAAGTCGGGCGCATCTTCGCGACGTCCCTCTCGAGCGGAACGCTGGCGCCGGCCGACAAGCAGTATCTCGGACAAGTGGTCGCGCGGCGTGCCGGTGTCGATCAGGCCGAAGGCGAACGACGCGTCGACGCGGCGTTCAACTCCGCCAAGCAGTCGATCGAGGCGGCGAAGACCAAGGCGAAACAGGTGGCCGACGAGGCGCGCAAGGCCACTGCGGGATTGTCGCTCTGGATGTTCCTCTCGCTGCTATGCGGCGCATTCACCGCGAGTTTCGCCGCCACGATCGGCGGGCGTCACCGCGAGCGGTTCGTGTACGTCACCCGTCGTGTCTGACTAGGAGAAAATCATGCGGTCACTTCTGCTGTTCTTCCTGGGCGTGCCCATTCCGATCATCATCCTGATCGCATTGTTCTGGCACTAGGCGAAAGCAAGGGAACGGCCGGCGATTACGTCGGCCGTTCCTGCGCCGGCGACGCCGCGCGCGCCGTCATGCGTGCGCGCTCAATGACGAACCGTGCCGCTCGCGTCGGGGAACAATGCGCGCATGAGCATTGCAGCGCTGATGGGCTTGCTCAGGACCTGGTCGAACCCTGCGGCTTGCGCCTTGCTGCATGCATCCTGGGTCGGGCGACCGGTCAGCGCGACGAGGCGCTGCGTGCATTCGGCGGCGCGAATTAGCCTCGCCGCCTCGAAGCCGTCCATGACCGGCATGTCGAGATCGAGCAGTACGGTTTCGGGCGCCAGCTCGCGACACCGCCGCACGGCACTCACGCCGTCCGGCACCGCGTGCACTTCTACGCCGGCATCGCGAAGCGCCTCCGTCACGACGAGGCGAACGAGGTCATCATCGTCGGCGAACACAAGAATGCGAGGCATGGCAGACCCTTTCTGAGCCCGCACGATGCGCTTCCCTACATAGCCGTCCGGTGAACGCTGCCGCGACTGTCTGGCGTGTCGGACGAGATCGCGATGATCGACGCGCTTCAGAGGGCGCATCGCGCCAGCGTGTGGGCCGGCACATCGAGCGCCTGCATTGCGGCCATTCGCCCCGTAAATTCAGGATTCATCAAACTCGCAAGCGCGACAATGGACTTCTCGTCTTGGAGAACGCACATGTTGCGTAAGGTGCTAACCAGCCTCTTCAGTCAACGGGCCGCCCATCCAAAAACGACTCGCACGGATGCATTGCCGAGCGTGCTGCGTACGCGTGGTCAACGCGGAGCCCGGCAAACGCCGCCGGTCATGATGGTCAAGGTCCGGCGATACTCGAACCAGATTTCGTCCTAGTGCGCCGGAGACGATTCGGTATTCAAGCAGGCACAGCATCGCAAGAAGAAACCGCATCCCAGCAGCCTTTGCTGTCGCGAAAAGCCTCCGGAGAATCTTTCGCGAGGCAATTTCAGACGGAATACCGCAACACCCGCTGAGCGCCGCGTCGTCGTCACCGAACTTCGTTCGCCGCTGTCGGTCGTCTATTTATCCAGGAGGTTGACCGTGGCCCAGGCAACGAGGCATTCGGATGCGTTCGTGTTTTTCGGAGCCACGGGCGACCTGGCCTACAAGAAAGTCTTCCCGGCGCTCGACGCGCTGTTCCGCCGCGACGGCCTCGACATTCCCATCATCGGTGTCGCCAAGTCAGGCTGGTCGCTGCAACAGCTGCAAGCGCGTGCGCGCGATGGCATCGCGCAAGCCTGCAGCGATCGACGCGTTCCGTTCGACGAGGCCGCATTCGCACGACTCTCGGCGCGGCTGCAATACATCGACGGCGACTACCACGATATCGCGACCTTCGAGAAGCTGAGGTCCGCGCTCGGTGCCGCGCAGGCGCCGCTCTACTATCTCGCGATTCCACCCGATCTTTTCGGTGTCGTCGTCGATGGGCTCAAGCGCGCCGGCTGCGGTGCCGACGCCCGCGTGGTGTTGGAGAAACCGTTCGGCCGGGATCTCGCATCCGCGAGGAAGCTCAATCGGATCCTGCATGACGTCTTCGAGGAGCCGGCGATCTTTCGCATCGACCATTACCTCGGCAAGGAGGCGGTGCAGAACCTCCTGTACTTCCGTTTCGCGAACGCCTTCCTCGAACCGATCTGGAACCGCAGCTACATCGATCGCGTGCAGATCACGATGGCCGAGCAGTTCGGCGTGGCCGGCCGCGGCGCCTTCTACGAGGGCGTGGGTGCGATCCGTGA
>CALFNI010000131.1 GCA_937902695.1 uncultured Rhodanobacteraceae bacterium | reverse complement strand
GTGCATGCGTCGAGGACGGCGGCCGCGCACGCGCATCACGCGAGCCACGCGAGCCACGCGCCGGCGACGGGCGATCCCGACGACGATTGCTGGCGCAAGTGCGGCTACTGTGATTTCCTCGCGCACGCGCCGGCACTCGCGACGATCGCCTTCGTGCCCGCATTCGCCGGTGCCGTCGCGCCGGCACCGGTCGATCACCGGCGCGCCGAGCCGCGCCATGCAAAACCGGCCCGCGCCGCGCAGCCGCGCGGGCCGCCCGCCCTTCTCGCCTAGAAAAGCCGCCGATTCCGCGGACGGCACGGCCGTTCCGCCCCGCTTTCCTGCGAGAACATCATGAAGACGATTGCGATCCGATGCGGCCTCGCGGCCGCGTTTCTCTCCGCCGCGTTCGCGGCCCGCGCGTGCGATCTGTGTGCCGTATACACGGCCGGCATGGCGCATGGCGAAACGTCCGGCTGGTACGCCGGCCTTTTCGAGCAGGTCACGCGCTACGACGAACTGCGCGACGAAGGCCACGTGATCCACGACGATTCGGGCCAGTATCTCGACAGCTCCATCACGCAGCTCTTCGTCGGCTACGGCGCGACCGACCGGCTGAGCCTGCAGCTCAACATTCCGTACATCGACCGCAGGTTCAGGCGGCCCGCGGACGGCGGCATCGAGCACGGCACGGTCTCCGGCCTCGGCGACGTCACGGCGCTCGCCCAGTACACGCTGCTCCGCCACGACGACGAAGACGAGACCTGGGTCTGGCGCGCGCTCGGCGGCATCAAGTTCGGCACCGGCGACAGCGATCGCCTGACCGAAGAGCTCGACGAAGGCGGCGACGCGGCCGTGCCCAAGCACGGCGGCCACGACGACGGCGCGATCAGCGGCATCCACGGCCACGATCTCGCGCTCGGCTCGGGCTCGACCGATTTCCTCGTCGGCACGTCGGGCTTCTATCGCAGCGGTCGCTGGTATGGCGAGGCCGATGTGCAGTATGCGATCCGCCGCACGGGCGATTTCCACTACCGCTTCGGCAACGACCTGCAATGGGCGTTGTCGGGCGGACGCTATCTCGTGCTCGAGCACGACCACACGGTGTCGCTCCAGCTGAACCTCTCGGGCGAGGATAAGGATTACGACGAAGTCGCCGGCGTCCGCGCCGACGACACGCAGTCGCGCGTCCTGTTTCTCGGACCGCAGATGGGCTTCACGTTCGGACCGCGCTGGTCGCTCGAGCTGCGCGCCGATTTTCCGGTGCACATCGAGAACAGCTCGATCCAGACCACGGTCGGCTGGCGCGGGCAGGCCGCGCTCGTCGCGAAGTTCTAGCTGGTATCGCGCTCGCCGCCTTTTCGTTTCAGCGGCATTTCCCCCTCTCCCGCTTGCGGGAGAGGGGAAAAGCAGAGCGGCGCGCGGCCAATCAGAGCCGCTGCGTTTCGGGAAAAGACACCGTCACCATCGTCCCGACGCCCTGCTCGCTCGACATCGCGACTTCCCAGCCGAACCGGTCGGCGAGCC
Organism: uncultured Rhodanobacteraceae bacterium; assembly: GCA_937902695.1. GTDB lineage: Bacteria > Pseudomonadota > Gammaproteobacteria > Xanthomonadales > Rhodanobacteraceae > Dokdonella_A. The sequence continues at coordinate 1,361 of CALFNI010000131.1, read as the reverse complement.
GCTTGACGATCGTGAGGCCGATGCCGTGGCCGCTGCCGCGGCCCTGGTCGCCGCGGAAGAACGAGACGAATGCGCGCTTGAGCTCCTGCTCGCTCATGCCCGAGCCGGTGTCGCGCACGACGACACGATCGGCTTCGACGGTCACCGTGACGCGGCCGCGATCGGTGTACTGGCATGCGTTGCGTATGAGGTTGCCGATCAGCACGCTGAACGCACGTGGCGAGGAGTAGAGCACGAGCTCGGCGCGCGCCTCGCGCAGGATGTGCACGGGCTTGCCGTCGCAGAGGGGTTGCGCGCGCTCGATCTCCTCGCGCACCGCATCGTTGACGCTGAACTCTTCCTCGGGCAGCCCCGCGTCGGATTCGCGCGCGAGGATCAGGAACGATTCGATCAGCGATTCCATGTCGCGCACGGAGCGCAGGATCCGGTCGGCCGCGCGGCGCGTGAACGGCGGCGAGTCGTCGTCGGTCAGCATGTCGGCCGACGCCTTGATGATCGTCAGCGGCGTGCGCAGCTCGTGGCTCGCGTCGCGCGTGAAGGCGCGCTCGCGCTCGACGAACTCTTCGAGCCGGGTCGCGAAGCCGTGCAGCGCATAGGCGAGGCTTTCCACGTCGCCGTCGGCACGCACCGGAAGGTTTTCCGGCAGCAGCGCATCCAGATCGGGCCGCTTCGGATCCCAGTCGCGCACCGTGTTCGCGAGCGCGATGACCGGCGACAGCGCGCGACGCGACGCGCGATACGTCATCCACGTCGTGAGATAGACGATCACGATGATCACGCCGCAGAGCGCGAGCCCGAACATCAGCACCATGCTGTGCGTGCGCGCGGCGTCGAGGCTGAGGAAGAGCCGGCCCGCCGGCGAATCGGCGACGTAGACGATCGTCGTCGGCGCGGCCGCGCGGTGATAGCCCGGACCGAGATCGCGAAACGACGGCGGCACCGCGTCGGGATCGCCGCCGGGCCGCGCGAGGAAGCCGCGCACGAAATACGTGTTCGGCGGCCGCATCGACGGATCCTTCGCGGCGAGATCGAGAAAGTAGTCGGCGTCGTGCTTCAGGATGCGCTTGACCAGCACGTCCTCAATGACCGTCGCGGCCGCATAGACGCCGATCACCGCCGCGAAGCTGATCGCGGTCATCTGCACGATGAAGGCGACCCAGATCTTGCGGCGGATGCCGCTTCGGTTAGGCATCGGGTCGAAAGCCCTCGGTCAGCGCCGCGTCACGCCGTCGTTCGCTCCGACGCGATCTCGGTGTCGAGATCCGCGAGACGGTAGCCGGCGCTGTGGATCGTGTGCAGGAGCTGTCGCGTGAACGGCTTGTCGATGACCTTGCGCAGGTTGTAGAGATGGCTGCGCAGCG
>CALFNI010000130.1 GCA_937902695.1 uncultured Rhodanobacteraceae bacterium | reverse complement strand
CTGATGATGCCGCAGGCGAAGAAGCGTCCGGATGCCGACCGGCAGACGCTCGAAGCGGCCGCATCGACATTGAAGAGAGCCGTCGAGTACAACCAGGCCTGGCTCGACAAGACGCTGGGGCCGAACGCGAAGGGCGATTTCCGGCTCGGGCAGAAGCTCTACGACGAGAAGCTCGCGTTCGCGCTCAACTCGCCGCTCGGTCGCGAGGAGATCAGGACGCGCGCCGAAGCGGCGCTCGAATCGACGCGCAACGAGATGTATGGCATCGCGAGGCACGTGCTGGCCGGCAAGAAGAAGGCGCCGCCGACGCCGGAAAATCCGAGCGAAGACCAGAAGCAGAAGGCGATCCAGGCCGCGCTCGAGCTTGCCTATGCGGAGCATCCCGCGCGCGACAAGGTCATGTCGACGGCCGAGGCCGCGCTCGCGAAGGCCACCGATTTCGTGCGCGCGAAGAACCTGATCACGCTGCCGGACGCGCCGGTCAAGCTCATTCCGATGCCGGAGTTCCAGCGCGGCGTCGCGCTCGCGTACTGCGATTCACCCGGTCCGCTCGACAAGAATCTCGACACGTTCTATGCGGTCTCGCCGATTCCGGACGACTGGACGACGAAACAGGTCGACTCGTTCCTGCGCGAATACAACACGCGCTCGATCAACGAGCTCACGATCCACGAGGCGATGCCGGGCCACTACGTGCAGCTCTGGCATTCGAACAAGTATCCGTCGGTGCTGCGCGCGGTGCTGTCGTCGGGCGCTTTCGTCGAAGGCTGGGCCGTGTACGCCGAGAAGGTCATGGCCGATTCGGGCTATCTGGACGACGATCCGCTCTATCACCTCGTGCATCTCAAGTGGGACCTCCGCTCGATCGCGAACGCGATCCTCGACCAGGCGATCCACGTCGACGGGATGAGCGAGGCCGATGCGATGAAGCTCATGACCGAGAAGACGTTCCAGGAAGAGCGCGAGGCGGCGGGCAAGTGGACGCGCGCGCGGCTGACCTCGGCGCAGCTGCCGACGTATTTCGTCGGATGGCAGGAGCACATGGACCTGCGCAAGGAGGTCGAGAAACGCGAGGGCGACACGTTCGACCTCAAGGCATATCACGACAAGGTGCTGTCGTTCGGCTCGCCGCCGGTGCGGTATGTGCGGGAGCTGATGCTCGATCAGCCGATCGAGTAGTGGCCCCGCTGCGATTCCCCCTCTCCCGCTTGCGGGAGAGGGCCGGGGTGAGGGCAAGTGGGTTCGGTCTCGCCTAAAAGCCCCTCACCCTACCCTCTCCCGCGAGCGGGAGAGGAAAAAAAAAGCAGCGAGGCGAAGCGGCTACTTCACGTGCACCGTGATCTTCTTCGACACGATCGGCGGATCGAACTGCCGATGCGCCGCATCGCCCAAGTCGAGCTGCAGCGTATGCGTCCCGGGCTCGAGATGGATCGTGTCCTCGGTCTGCCCTTTCCCGTAGTGCTTGTGCGTCGCGTCGTTCGGAATCGGCGCGTCGAGCGGCGGCAGTTCCTTCGCGTCGATCAGGAGATGATGATGGCCCGAGTCCGGCGTCGTGTCGCCGGCGGGCTTGATCGCGATGCCTTTCGCGCCGAACCTGACCGTGACGTCCTGCCCGACCGTCGCGCCGTTCGTCGGCGAAACGATCGACACGCTCGCGCCTTTCGGCGCCTTCGTGCGCGCCATCGACGCGTCCTCAGCCAGCGCGAGACCGCTGCAGAGCAGCAGCGCGACCGCAATCCAGATTTTTGTGCGCATGGGACGCTCTCCGGCGTAGGGGAATTGCGATGATAGCGCCGTGATCGGGCCCGATTGTTCACGCCGAGTTGTTTACGGCAGCCCGGGCCCCATGTAAACACGCGCCTATGGCCGCCGCCGACTCCCGCCCCGCCAGCCTCGTCAACGTCTTCCGCCGCCTCTGGCCGCAGATCTGGCGCTATCGCCTGCGCGTCGGCATCGCGCTCGCGTTCCTCGTCGTCGCCAAGCTCGCCAACATCGGCGTGCCGCTCGTGCTGAAGCATCTCGTCGACGCGCTCGACGTCGCGCCCAAGCCGCTGCTGATCCCGCTGCTGCTGCTCGTGGCGTACGGCGCGCTGCGCCTCGCGTCCTCGCTGTGCCAGGAGCTGCGCCAGATCGTCTTCGCGCGCGTGATGGCGCGCACGTCGCGCCAGATCACGCTGCGCGTGTTCGAGCACCTGCACGCGCTCTCGCTCCGCTTCCATCTCGATCGCCGCACCGGCGGC
>CALFNI010000129.1 GCA_937902695.1 uncultured Rhodanobacteraceae bacterium | reverse complement strand
ACGTGCAGTTTTTCCAGGCCGAGCAGATACGTGGGCTCGGCATCAATGACCCGCAGGGCCCGTATCCCGGGCGGCGGGTCCTCGCCGAGCCGCTGCACGATGCGTCCGCGATGGCGTTCAATCCGCCGGATCCTGCAGGGCCCAACGGCAGCAAGGCGATTCACGCGGACGGCTCGGTCGCCGTGTTCGTGCCGGTGCGGCGCGCGCTCGCGTGGCAGAGCACCGATCCCGCCGGCACGCCCGTCGTACGCGAGCGCTACTGGATCACGATGCAGCCTGGCGAGATTCGCGTCTGCGACGGGTGCCATGGCGTGAACACGCTCAACCAGGCCGGACAGCCGCCGGCGCAGAACACGGCGACGGCGTTTCGCGAGTTGCTGCATGACGTGAAGGACGCCGTCGATTTCATTTTCGACGATGGTTTCGGCGATTGAGTGCATCCGTGGCGTGTCGCGGATGTCCGCTCGCGGGGTCAATCCCGTATTGATCCAGTAACGAAGCTCTCGCCTTCGCATCGGACCTTGCGCAAATGAACATGCCGACGAACTACCTTCGCGAAACGAATCGCCGGACCGAACGAACGGGTACGCCGCCGGACAGCCTCATCACGTTCCGTGCGAATTGCGATCCGGCCGCGGCGCTCGATGCCGACAATCCGGTCGATGCCGCCGTTTCGTTCGTCCTCAACGTGCTGTTCGACGGCAACCGCAGCAAGGCGGAGATTCGTATCGCCCGCGCGATGTTCCGGCCGTCGGCAAACATCGTGCTGATTCCGCGCAACCGGCCGTCGCTCGCCTGCGCGATCGGCATCGACGAGTTCTTCGCGACGGAGAAGGAGATGCTGAGCTACGAGATCGGCTGGGAAGAATCGTGGCGCATCCATGATCCGTGCCCCGACGCCGGCATGCGCCTGCGCGTGCGCTCGCAGATCGTGCTCGATCCCGGGCGCGACATTCCGAAGCCGCGTTCGACCGAAGTCGTATTCGCGCTGCGCAGCGCATCGAACGCGCAGCGGATCCAGTCGTGCACGATCGTGTATGACGAAGCGCCGCGAACGAGCTCGCCGGTGACCTTGTTCGCCTGACCGTTGTGTCGAAGATGCCCGCGCCCGGCTCGCCGCGCGAGCGCACTAGGATTCGGGAGGCGACTCGATCGCATTGGCGAGAAAGAGCCGCGCCATGTCCCAGTGCCGCCGGACCGTGCGTTCTGTGACGCCACGGAGCTTCGCGATATCCACGAAACTGATGCCACCGAAGAAGTGCCATTCCACGAGCTGCGCGAGGTCGGCATCGCACGTCTGAAGCCTTTCGAGCGCCGCGTCGACCGCGAGCAATTCCGACAGTGACGTCTCCGGCTGCTCGATCTGTTCGTTGAGCTCGATGCGGATCATCTGATGGCCGCGCTTCGTCGTCACGCGGCTGCGCGCGATGTCGGTCAGCACGTGACGCATCGCCTGCGACAGGATGTTGTAGAAATGCGTGCTGCCCTGCAGCTCGAGCTCTTCACGGTTTTTGCCGAGGGCACGCTC
>CALFNI010000128.1 GCA_937902695.1 uncultured Rhodanobacteraceae bacterium | reverse complement strand
CTCGCCGAGCTTCAAGTCGAGGACGGCATGGTCGGGCGGGTTCGCGCGCGCGCCGGCGAGCGCGTCCGCGCGATTCGCGGCGACGTCGACCTCGAAGCCGCGCGCACCGAGCGCACGCGCGAGCACGCGCGTGAACACTTCGTCGTCGTCGATCAGAAGGACGCGTTCGGTCATTCGGCGATTGTCGCCTACGGACGCGGCGAGGCGGTAGCGATGCGGCCCCGCAGCGGCACGCGCAGGCGCTGCAACAGGCCGCGATCGGGCTGGAGCTCGGCGCGGAGCTCGCCGCCGAGCCGCTCGGCGGTCGCGTGCGCGAGCGCGAGGCCGAGACCGAGGCCGTCGCGCTTGCTCGACTGGAACGCCGAGCGCGCGACGAGCTCAGCCTCGGTGCCGGCGCCGAAATCGCGGACGCCGAACTCCACCTGCGCGGCGTTCGCCGCGACGAAGAGCTCGACGCGCGCGCTGCCGGCGGCGAGCGATGCGTCGGCTGCGTTGCTGAGGAGATTGATCAGGGCGTGGCGAAGGCTCGGCTCGGCCTCGATCTCGCGTGCCTCGGCGTCGCTTTCGATGCGGATCGAGAGATCGACCTCGGGCCGCAGCAGATGGAAGCGCGATTCGCTGTCGCGCACGAATGCCGCGAGCGGCATGCGCTGCGGCGTGCCGGCGAGCTGGCGCGTGCCGAGCGCGACGAGCTCGCGCAGGATGTCGCGGCAGCGCTCGGCTTGTCCTGCGAGGAGCTCCAGATCGTCGGCGAGGCCGCGATCGTCGGCGTGCTCGCGCTTCAGCTCGGCGAGCAGCGTACGCATCGTCGAGAGCGGCGTATTGAGCTCGTGCGCCGCGCCGGCGGCCTGCGTCGCGATCGCGAGGATGCCCTCGTCGCGCAGCGCGCGCTCGCGCTCGCGCTGCACCTCGCCTTCGCGCGCGCGCAGCATGCGTGCGAGCCGCGTGACGAAGAACGAGAGCGCCGCGGCCGTGATCACGAAATTGATCGCCATGCCGAGGATGTGCAGGTTGAAATCGCCGCCCTCGTGCGCGTGCAGCGGCGGCAACGGCACGTGCCACGGAATCAGCACCAGATAGCACGCGGCCGCGAGCAACGCGACGATCGCGACGTGGCGGAGCGGCAGCGCCGCGGCGGCCAGCGTGATCGGCAGCACCAGCAGCGACACGAACGGATTCGTCGCGCCGCCGGTGAGGTAGAGGAGCCAGGTCAGCGCCGCGATGTCGACCGCGACGTGCGCGACCGCTTCGATCGGCATCACCGGCCACGGCTGGCGCAGGCGCCAGAACACCGCGAGCGCGAACACGAGCAGAAGGCCGATGGCGAGCGCGAGATCGTCGACCGGAATCGTCAGCCGCATCCAGAACGCGACGACGACGACCGTCAGCGCCTGTCCCGCGACCGCGCAAAGGCGCAGCCACGCCAGCGTCCATGTCAGCTCGCGGGCGTTGTGGAAACCTGTCCTGTACGGTGTCGCGGCGGGCATCTTTGAGGTCGCGTTCAAGAAAAAGAGTGAACCACGGAGCACGAAGAGCACGAAGAAAGAGGGAAAAAAATGTTCTAACGCATTCGTGTCCTTCGTGGTTCAATCTTTTGGAACAAGAAACCGCTTGCCCGCTAGGCCCGCGCCGTGGGCAGCCGAATCGTGACTTCGAGCCCGCCGCCGTCGGCGTTGCGCGCGCAGATCGTGCCGCCGTGCCACTCGACGGCGCTGCGCGCGATGGCGAGACCGAGGCCCGTGCCGCCGCTCGCGCGCGTGCGCGCGGAATCGGTGCGATAGAACGGCTCGAAGATGCGTTTCAGCTCCGCCTCGGCGACGCCGGGACCATGATCGCGCACCGTGACGAGCGCGTGGCGCGGGTCGCGCGGATCGCGCAGCAGGCGCACGGTGACCGTGGTGCCGTCCTGCGTGTAGGCGAGCGCGTTGCGGATCACGTTCTCGAACGCGCTGTAGAGCGCATCGCTCGATCCTGACAGCATCTGCCGCTCGCAGTCGGCGAGCACGACCTTGCGGCCGCGCGGCGCGCCTTCGTAGTCGGCATTCGTGATGACGTCTTCGAGCAGCTGGTCGAGCGCGACGGTGTCCTGCGCGGCCCGGCGCTGCGTCTCCAGGCGCGAGAGCTCGAGCGCCTGCGAGAGCATCGATTCGAGCCGATCCGATTCGCTTTCGATGCGATCGAGCGAGGCGTGTACCTGCGCGTCGTCCCCGTCGCGGGCGAGCTCGAGCGCGACGCGCAGGCGCGCGAGCGGCGAGCGGAGCTCGTGCGAGACATCGCGCACGAGCCTGCGATGGCTCTCGATCAGCGCCTTGATGCGCGCGGCCATCTCGTCGAACTCGGCGGCGAGCGCGGTCATCTCGGCGCTGCGGCCGAACTTGAGCTCGCCGACGCGCGCGTCGAGATCGCCTTCGGCGAAGCGACGCGTCGAGTCGCGGATCTTCGTCAGCGGCGCCGCGACGTACCATGCGAGCAGGAAGCTGAAGAGCGTGCTGACGATCATGCCGGTCGCGATGTTCGACCAGAACGTGATCGGCCGGCGCGAGATGAGGCGCGTGAAGAACGTGCCTTCGAGCTTGGCGACGGCGCCGTAGATGCCCGCGTCCTTGACGCGGATCGCGCGCGCGCGCAGGCGATCGCCGTCGTGCGTGGGCAACAGCGAGCCGTCATCGGCGAGCTGGCCCGCCTCGACGATGACTTCGCCGGCCGCGTCGCTGATCGCCGGCGGCGCCGTGCGGCCGAGCATCTCGTTGCCGCCCGAGTCGAACACGTAGATGCTGATCGGGCCGAAGTCGGATGCGCTGCGCAGCCACTTGCGCGTGGCGTCTTCGCCTTCGTGGCGAAGCTCGCGCGACGTGCGCGAGAGCAGATCGTCCATCGCGGCCTGCAGGCGCGTGACGCCGAGGCCGGGGATCTTCTCGGTTTCGAAATTGCTGGTCGTGATCCACGCGAACGCGAGCAGCACGACGACGGTCGCGAGCCAGAACGCGGCGAAGATGCGCCAGAAGAGCCGGCGCATCATGCGTGCGGTGAATCCCCTGCGGTGCGCGTCACGCCGGCTCCCCGAGCTGCCGAAACAGATAGCCGCTCCGGTGGATCGTCGTGATCGGCGAGGTGCCGTCCGACGTATTGCCGAGCTTGCGCCGGAGGTTCGACACGTGCACGTCGATCGAGCGGTCGAACGGGCCGAGCGGACGGCCGAGCACGGACTGTGAGATGCGTTCCTTGCTGACCACGCGGCCGGCCTCGCGCAGCAATAGCGCGAGCAGGTCGAACTCGGTCGCGGTGAGCGCGACGGGCTTCTCGTCGACGGTGACGCTGCGCGACGACGCGCGCAGCCAGATCGGTCCGTTGCGAAGATCGGTCAGCGCCTCGCCGCCCTCGCCGCGCGCGCGTCGCAGCACCGCGCGAAGGCGCGCGGCGAGCTCGCGCGGATTGCACGGCTTGGGGATGTAGTCGTCGGCGCCGAGCTCGAGGCCGAGGATGCGGTCGATATCCTCGCCCAGCGCGGTCAGCATCAGCACCGGCGTCGCGGCCTCGCGGCGGAGCTCGCGCAGCACGTCGAGCCCGGAGCGGCCCGGCATCATGACGTCGAGCACGAGCGCGTCGAAGGTTTCGTTGCGCGCGGCCGCGATCGCGGTGTCGGCGTCGTGGGCCAGCACGACGTCGAAGCCGTCACGGGTGAGGAAGTCGCGCAGAAGCTGGGCAAGCTCCTGGTCGTCGTCGGCCAGCAGGATGCGGTAGCGGCTCATGATGTAAAGGATACCGCCCCGCGGCGAGCACGATCCCGCGATTTTTCCTGCGGCGGCGCGCCTTTGCAGACTTTTACGCCTGCGGACGCAGCGTCGATTTCCAGGACCTCTGCCCGCGCGGACGAACCCCGCAAGAGCCCGGTGCCAGCCTCGCCGCGTCACGCTCGATCAGGACGTGCGATGCCTCGCTTCGCCGGGATCTCTGCGCATCCGCGGCGGTTTTCGCGCGGGCGGCCGCCGCCGATGATGCGGTCGCGCCCGCGACGATCGACGGAAACCGGACCGCGAGGGCGCCGGTCGGGGTCGCTTCGCCCAGCGTCACTCCTCGGCGGTGACGGCGCGAAGGCCGCCGGCGGCCGAATGTTCGATATCTTCCTTCGCGCTGTGCGTCGCCGAGAGTTTCTTCATCAGCGGCAGCAGCACGAACGCAAGCACGGTGCCGCCGACCGCGAGCAGGCCGAGGTTGTTGAAGAGCTTCGTGTAGATCGAAAGGCTCTCCAGCGGATCGGTGATGTTTTCCGGAATGCTCGCGAAGTTCGCGACGACGCTCGCCAGATACTGCGAGATGCCGGTCGCGACGAAATACGCGCCCATCATGAAGCCGCCCATGCGCGCCGGCACGTAGCGCGCGATCATCGCGAGGCCGAGGCCGCTGACGAGCAATTCGCCGAGCGAATAGAAGCCGTAGCCCCAGATCATGTACCACGACGACACCTTGCCGCCGACCGCGGTCGCGCCCGAGATGCCGAAGATGAAGAAGCCGACCGCGACGACGACGAAACCGAGCGCGAACTTCGCGGCGATCGGGAGATCGCGGCCGGTCTTGCCGAAGTGCGTGTAGGCCCAGGCGAGCACCGGCGAGAGCAGCATGATCCAGATCGGATTCAGCGCCTGGTACTGGCCGGGCGACCACGTGAACAACGTCATGCCGAAAAGGTGCTGGTCGAGATCGACGTTGCGCAGCGCGAACAGCGTCAGCGACGTCGACATCTGGCCGTAGAAGATGAAGAAGAGCAGCGTTTCGACGATCAGCACGACCGCCGCGAGGAGGCCCGCGCGCTCGCTGCGCGTGCCGTTCGCGATCATGTACGCGAAGATCGCGCCGACGATGATGCCGGCGAGATAGACGCAGGCGCGCGCGATATCCATGTGCTGCACGATGTAGGCGACGACGAAGACGCAGGCGAAGCCGATCGCGAGCACGATGCCGAGCCGATCCCAGCGCACCGGCTGCTCGTCGACCGGCGAGCCGATGCCGTTGAGCGTGCGGATCATCAAGACGTAGTTGACGAGACCGAGCAGGAGGCCCGCGCAGCACACCGTGAAGCCCGCGTGCCAGCCCCAGTGATCCTTGATCCACGGCGTCAGCAGCATCGACACGGTCGAGCCGACGTTGACGGCCATGTAGTAGAGCGTGAACGCGGAATCGATCTTCGCGTCGTCGCCTTCGTAGATGCGGCGGACCATGTTCGCGGCGTTGGCCTTGAACAGGCCGTTGCCGACCACGATGACGCCCATCGATGCGTAGAGGAAATAGAGATTGTCGGTCGGCACCGAGAGCATCAGGTAGCCGATCGCGAGGATCGCGGCGCCGATCGGCATCGTGCGGCGCGTGCCGAGCACGTTGTCGCCGATCCAGCCGCCGATCGCGGGCGCCGCGTAGACGAGCGCGGTGAACGCGCCCCAGACGAGATTGGCCTTGTCGTCGCCGAAGCCGATTTTCTCGACCATGAACAGGACGAGGATGGCCGCCATGCCGTAGTAGCCGAACCGTTCCCACAGTTCGATGAGAAAAATCGTTGAAAACGAGCGGGTCTGGCTGGCGCTTCGGGCGGCTACGGCGTGCATGCGGGGAAATCCGGAGGAGGAAACTCGGCGCGAGCGTAGCGCAAGGCAGGGCTTTTCGCGTGTGCGGTCGCACATCGTCGCGCTTTCCCTCTCCCGTTTGCGGGAGAGGTTAGGGTGAGGGCAAGCCGGCATGTCCTGCCGGATGGCCCTCATCCGCCTTCGGCACCTTCTCCCGCAGGCGGGAGAAGGGAAAGCAGGTCAGAAGTCGCGGTCGCCGCCGAGGATGTTGCCGAGCCCGCCGAGCACCGAGCCTTCGTCGCGATGCCCGCCGCGTTGCGGCGCCGACGCGAGCATGCGCCCGGCGAGCCGCGAGAACGGCAGCGACTGCAGCCACACCTTGCCGGGTCCGGTCAGCGTGGCGAGGAACACGCCTTCGCCGCCGAACAGCATGCTCTTGATGCCGCCGACGGGCTTGACGTCCATGCTCACCGTGTCGTGGAACGCGACCACGCAGCCGGTGTCCACGTCGAGCCGCTCGCCGGCCTTCAGCTCGCGCTGCACCACGGTGCCGCCGGCGTGCACGAACACCCAGC
>CALFNI010000127.1 GCA_937902695.1 uncultured Rhodanobacteraceae bacterium | reverse complement strand
AGCCGCCCTCGACCCGCGCCGAGAGATTGCCCGCGCTGCCGAAGGAGACGCCGCTGGCGTTCCTCTGTCATGTCGGCAATTCGAGCCGACGCGCGGCCGAGCATTTCCGCGAGCATGGGTTCCGCGATGTCTACAACGTCGAGGGCGGCATCGACGCATGGTCGCGCGAGGTCGATCCGGAGGTACCGCGGTACTGACAGACCTCGGCACACCGGGGCGCGCGTCAGCGAGTGGAGGCGATCGCTGAAGACCGCCGCGTTCCCTTCCGGCTATTTGCCGCCGTCGACCGTCGCGATGCCGTCGCGCGAGCACATGAGCCCCGCCGGATCCATCGCGGCGAAACGCGCCTTCTTGGCATCGATGCGCCAGGCCGCCGTCGCGGGCAACTTCGCAGCGGCGTCGCTGTTCGCTTTCAAGATCGCGAGCAGCGTACCGCCCATCGGCTTGCCATTCTGCTCGCATGAGCCCAGGAACGACGGCGCTGTCTTCGAATGGTCGGCCTTGACGGCGTCGGTCACAATGTCCTTCTTCAGGATCACGTGATACGTGCTGCCGCAGATCGTCCATGCTTCGTAGTCGAGCGGCTCGTCCAGCATGTCGCTGCCTTCGAGCCTGAGCCCGAGCGCGGTATGGCGCTTCTCCGTGTCGACGGCGGGCCCGTTCGGGATTTTCGCGCCGACGAGCGCCTTGACGATGTCGCCATCGCACTTCACGCCGTCGAATGCATCACCCGCGTGGGCGATACGCGCTCCGGCGAGCAGCGCGACGAGAAACCATGATCGGGACACGGCCGTATCTCCCCGTAGGAACCGAGGCGATCTTACGGCTTCCCGGGAGGCTTCCGGACAACGGTCGTGTTCCCGCGGCACGGTTCTAGCGCTTCTCGACGAGGAACAGCTGCTCCGTGACGTGAATCGGCCGCCGCTCGAAGTTCCGACTGCCACGGAATGCGTTGTATTGCGTTTCGATGACCTCGACGGAGCCGAGCCGCTCCAGCATCGCGCGCATCGCCGCGGGAGCGATGAAGCCTTCGTCGTTGTACGACACGAGCAGGAACCGCGCGTCGATCGTCTCGGCAAGATCGCGGAGCAGCGGCAGCGAGCGGCTCCTGACGTTGTAGCCCGAGCGCTGCCAGTCGATCGGAATGCCGGCGACCGCGCTGACTTCGGCGGGCCGGCGGTAGTTCGCGATCAGGTTCAGCATGAAATAGTTCGAGCCATACGGATGCTGGTTGTACGGCGGATCGAGATAGGCGACATCGAGGTCGCGCAGCTCGTGCGCCAGCGCATTCGCGTCGCGCCTGAACACGGCGACGTCGCACTCGAACCGGCTCAGCACCGGCACGTCGAGCACGATCGTGCCGAGAATGCGGCCGAGCGCATCCGAGCCGCTGCCGCCGAACTGGCCCGCCTGCGTGAGCCGGTTCTTGTAGAACCCCTTGAAGACGCCCGCGGTGTTCGCATGCACCGACGCGCGGCCGAGCAGCGGCGCGAGCAGCACGATGCGCTGCGCCTGCGGCAACGCGTCGAGCATGCGCCGGTAGTTGTCGATCCGGCGCGCGTTCTCGCGCGTGTAGAACACGCGGTCGCGCGTGGTGATGTTCGCTTCGTCGGCCGGCGCGTAGAGCTCTTCGATGAAGCCGCGCGACAACGGCGCCGTGTCGACGCTCGCGTTGAGCTCGGCGACGCGCGCTGACAGCTCGCAAAGATCGACCGTGCCGCGATTCGCGAGATGACACTGCGCCAGAACCTCGGCGTAATCCTCGATGTCGTTGCTCGCGAGGTACGTGCAATGCGCTTTGAGAAAGCGCGAAACGACCCCGGATCCGGCGAATGCATCGAGCGCGCGCAGCTTCGTCTTGCCGAGCCGTGCCTTGACGCGCTCCAGCGCGAGCGCGATGTTGCCGAGCAGCGCCCGCTTGTTGCCGATGTACGTGACGAGTTGCCGCGACAGGTAGTCCGGATCCTCGCCGGCATCGTCGACGGCGGCGCGTGGAACGTCGACGGCGCTCACTCGCTGTCGGACCCATCTTCGAAGCGGAGATGCTTGACGCTGCGGCCGCGCCGGCGCACCAGCTTCAGCGCCTCGATGCCGATCTTGATATGCGCCTCGACGAAGCTCGCCGTGATCATGCGGTCGCTGAGGTCGGTCTTGACGCCCTCGGGAATCATCGGCTGGTCGGACACGAGCAACAGCGCGCCCGACGGAATGTGGTTGGCGAAACCCGCCGCGAAGAGCGTGGCGGTCTCCATGTCGATGGCCATGCAGCGCGTCTTGCGCAGGTACTCCTTGAACGCAAGATCGTGCTCCCAGACGCGGCGGTTCGTCGTGTAGACCGTCCCGGGCCAGGAGCAGTGGCCCAAGTCGCGGATCATCGTCGACACGGCACGTTGCAGCTGGAACGCCGGCAGCGCCGGCACTTCGGGCAGGAGATAGTCGTTCGAGGTGCCCTCGCCGCGGATCGCGGCGATCGGCAGCACGAGATCGCCGAGCCGGTTCTTCTTCTTGAGGCCGCCGCATTTGCCGAGGAACAGTGCCGCCTTCGGCGCGATCGCGGAGAGCAGGTCCATCACGGTCGCCGCGTTCGGGCTGCCCATGCCGAAGTTGATCATCGTGATGCCGTCGGCCGTCGCGTTCGGCATCGGCTTGTCGCGGCCGAGCACCGGCACCGCGTTCGCTTCGGCGAACAGCTCGACGTAATGGCCGAAGTTCGTCAGCAGGACATGGTCGCCGAACGCATCGAGCGGCGCGCCGGTGTAGCGCGGCAGCCAGTTCGCGACGATATCGTTCTTGTCCTTCATGGGGCGCACGATCTCCTGCGGCGGCCGGTCCGGCGATTCAATGCCGGATCGCGGCCGCGCGCAAGAGCGCGCGATTCAGCCGCCGAAGCCGTCGGCGAAGATGCGATCGGTGCAGGCATCGACCTGGGCCGGATCGATGACGACGTTGAACGCGGTCGCGCCGACGAACCCTTCCGTCGACATGATGTTCCACGTGCCGTTGCCGGCGTAGTACTCGACGTCATAGTCGACAGTCTGCGCAGGAAACGCCGGATCGTAGACGCGCGTGACGTGCACGTCGGCGCACGCGACGCCGTTGATCAGCGGATGGTCGATCTGCACGCCGTTCGAACCCGTCGGCGCAGCGATGCGGAACGCGTTCGGGCTCGGCGGCTGCGCGTAGACGTCGAAGCCCATGCCGGCCGGCATCGCGGCCTGGTCGATGTTGCCGATGCTCCAGCGTGCGCCGCTACCGCTGCCGGAATACGACACGCCGACCGGATGGTCGAGATACGTCCCGTCGCGCGTCCAGTCGTGCCGCACGAGGACGATGCGATCCGCGAGGCCGTTCGTCATCGGATTGTCGATCGTCGTCAGCGAGCCCGACGTGTTCGCGACGGTGCCCGTGTGCACGAACGCGCCGTCGCCGGCCGCGGGCACGAACACGTTCCACGCGGCGCCGGCGTCGACTGCCTGCGTGAAGTCTTCGTTGTAGATCGTCCATGACGGCGCCGAATACCAGATGCCGAACGTGTGATCGCTGGTACCGGCACCGTAGACCGCCTTGCGCGTCGGGAACAGCAGCGCGCCGGCGTTGCCGTCGGTCGCGGGATCGTCGATGACGGTGACGTTGCCGAACACGTTGGCGGCCGACGCGACGTGATCGAACGTGACGTCGCCATATTCGTAGGCGCCGATGTCGGCGCCGCCGAGCTTGACGCGACGGAGCCCGTCGGCGTCGAGCACCGGGAAGCCGTTGTCGATGAGCCCGAACGCAAGGGTCGTCGCGTCCGCGGCGTCGATCGCCGGCGAGCCGGCCGAGAGCCGCGGCGACATCGAACCCGCAAGCTGCGCCGGCGCGGTGATCGTGTGCGCGCCGAGCGTCGCGATGTTCGACGCGGCGTTGATCAGGTTGTAGTCGTTCGTCACGGCGTCGGTCGCCGACGGCGTGAGCACGAGACCGCGGTTGGCGACGACGAGGTTGTTCCAGACCGGCCCCGAATACGTGCCCGTCGTGCCGCCCTCCCAGAGCAGCGCGCCGATGCCGATCTCGCATCCGCTGATCGTGTTGTTGATCACCTGGAGGTCGATGCTGCCGTCGTTCACGGCAAGGCCGATGCCCTGCCCGGACGCATCGCCGCCGCAGCCGATCGCGTTCGCATAGGCGCGGGCCGCGAATGCACTCGACGTCGACGAAAAGAGTCCTTCGGAGAAGAAGATGGCGCCCCGGTCGAAGCCGCCGCGCACGACGTTGCCGAACGCGGCGAAATAGCCGCTGGCGGCCGTGCCGCCGACACCGGCGACGTCGACGAAGATCGCGCCGCCATCCGTGTTCGCGTGATCGGCGCGCACGAGCGTGTTGAACGCGGCATAGACGTTCATCGCCGCGCCGTGCGGCGCGATCTCGATCAGGCCGCCGTCGATATTGCCCGGCGTCGCCACGATGCGGTTGTGGTAGACGGTCGCGCCGACCGTGCCGGACGTCGCCGCGAGGCGAATGTTCGCGCTCGCGCCGCCGATGCTCTGCGCGATGTCGAGCTCGCGGAGGTCGTACGTCGCCGTCGCGGCGCCCGCGTACGAGAGCGCGATGTGTCCGTCGCGAAGGCCGAGCCTGCTGACCGATACCGAAACCGTGCCCGCAGCCGGCGATGTCGCGCCGTCGATCGAGCGGCCGGCCGCCAGGGCTGCGTGGTGATAGGCCGCCGACGTCAGCGAGAGGCTGCGGTCGCCGATCGAGAGGTCTTCGTCGACCGGCGTGTCCGACGCGATCTCGATGGTGTCGCCGGGGCCCGATGCCTCGATGCAGCCCTGCAGCGTGCCGGTACAACCCGGCGAGCCGGGCCAGGTGAGCGTGGACGCCGAAACGAGCGGACTCGCCGCGACCGCCGCGGCGGCAATGACACATCGGAAAAAAGCAGTGGCGCGAACCATCTGTGCAGCTCCCCTGTTGGCACGGCGCGAACGCTAGCCCGCCGGGCGGCGCCGATCCAATGCATGCGTCTCGCGGCGAGTGCGAACTCCATCGCAGTCCCTGGCGCGGCCGCGTCGTTCGCAGCTCGCGGCGCCGGCGGCGCATAATTGGCCGACCCTTCGCGAGGATGACCCATGCTCGTGACGTTCGTGCTCGCCGTCGTCGTTTTCTGCGTCCTCGCGTTCCGCGGCCTCGGCTTCCTGGCGTGGATTTCCGCCGCCGGCGTCTGGTTGATCGGCTGGCGCATCGTCGGCATCGACTCGCCGCTTCTTTTCGAGATCACGACGATCGTGCTGGTCGCGCTCGCGATCGTGTCCGGCGTGCCGCTCATACGCAGGCATCTCGTTTCGCGCTTCGTGATGCCCGCGTTCGCCAAGGTTCTGCCGCGTCTGGGCGAAACCGAGCGCATCGCCCTCGAAGCCGGCACGGTCTGGTGGGACGGCGATCTCTTCGGCGGCATGCCGGACTGGCAGAAGCTGCTCGATTTCGCGCCGCGCGCGCTGACCGACGAGGAACGCGCGTTAGTCGAAGGGCCC
>CALFNI010000126.1 GCA_937902695.1 uncultured Rhodanobacteraceae bacterium | reverse complement strand
CGAGGCCGGCGCCGTTGACCATGCAGCCGATGTTGCCGTCCATCGTGACGTAGTTGAGGTTGTTCGCCTGCGCGGCGGCCTCGGTCGGATCTTCCTGCGAGACGTCGCGCATCGCGGCGAGCTTGGGATGGCGGAACTCGGCGTTGTCGTCGGAATTGACCTTGCCGTCGAGCGCCATGAGGTCGCCCGAGGTGACGATCGCGAGCGGATTCAGCTCGACGAGCGCGAGATCCTGCTCGTTGAAGAGCCTGTAGAGGCCCAGCATGATCTTCGTCATCTGGTTGGCCTGCTTGGCGTTGAGGCCCATGTCGAACGCGAGCTGGCGGCAGCGGTACGGCTGGAGACCCTCGACGAAGTCGACCTCGATCGTGTGGATGGCCTCGGGTTCCTCGCGCGCGACCTGCTCGATGTCGACGCCGCCGCGCGCGGATGCGATGAACGCGACCGACTTCGTGCCGCGGTCGACGAGGATCGAGAGATAGAGCTCCTTGGCGATGTCATTCGCCTCGCTGACGAGCACCTCGTTGACCGGCAGCGCGCGGCCGCCGGACTGGTATGTCGTCATGGTCTTGCCGAGCATCGCCGCGGCGGCGGCCCTGACGTCGTCGGGCGTCTTGCAGAGCTTGACGCCGCCGGCCTTGCCGCGGCCGCCGGCGTGGATCTGGGCCTTGACGACCCACTGCTCGCCGCCGAGCGCCCTGGCGGCATCGGCTGCGGCCTGCGGCGTCGAGGCGACCTTGCCGGCCGGCACCGCGATGCCGTACTGCGCGAACAATTCCTTGGCCTGGTATTCGTGAAAATTCATGCGGGCTACCTTCGGGACGGAGACGCGTTCGCAGCGGCGGGGACGACACGCCGCGACGCACCGATCGGGATGCGGCTCGCCGTCGGGCGGCCGCGCGGCGCGTATTCTCTGCGCAAGCCGTGGCGAAATCAAAACAAGACCGGCGATCACGGAACCGTGAGGCGCATCGGCGCAGCATCGGCGCGTGAAGCCTTCCGCAGTCCCCGGCCGCCGTTCCCGACACCCCGAAGTCATGCAAAAACAGTCGACTACGTCACACTTTTCGAAACTACATGCTATAGTGCCGCCGAGCGAGGGGACTCAGTGATCGCGGAACGGTGGGCGCGGGGTGCAACCGATTCGCCGGGTGACATCACCCGGCGCGAGCTTTATTTCTTCAACCTCTACCGCTGTCTCGAAGCGATCGTCTACGCGGCGCTGGTGTTCAGCCCCATCGTCAAGTTCGACCTCGTCCGGCTGACCCATCCGGCGCTCGGCCAGGTCGTCGCGATGACCTACCTGATCCTCGCGCTGATGATGTTCGTCGGCACCGACCGCATGCGCGCGCGGCTCGCGACCGGCATCAGTGCCGGCCTCGTCGCCGACATCATCGCCGCGTCGCTGATCCTCGTTGCGCTCTCCGGGCACAACGTCGTGCCGATCATGCTGCTCGTCAATGTAGGCGTGGCGGCGCTGCTGCTGCCGCATCGCGCGTTCTTCTTCGCGACGCTCGCGGCGATCGGCGTCATCGCGCCGGCCTTCTACGCGAACTTCGTCGACAACGTCAGCGGCATGAGCATGTCCGAAGCGGGCCTGCTCGCGGTCGCGAACTTCGCGGTCGCGGCGCTCTGCTTCTACCTCGGCGGCCACATGCGCGCGACCGAGGCGCTGGCCGCGCAGCGCGGCGTCGATCTCCTCAATCTCGAGCAGGTCAACGATCTCATCATCCAGCGCATGAAGACGGGCGTGCTGCTCGTCGATCAGGCGAACCACATCCTGCGCATCAACGAAGCCGCCTGGCACCTGATCGGCAATCCGTCGCCGAACCAGCGCGAGCTCGGGACGATCGCGCCCGAGCTTTCGCGCCGGCTCTATCACTGGCGCCATTCGGGCAAGACCGACCAGACCGCGGTCGCGCTCGCGGCCGACGTGCCCGAGGTGATACCGCGCTTCACGCGCCTTGCGCCGAACGACGATGCGAACGTCCTGATCTTCCTCGACGACACCTCGCTCCTGTCGCGCCGCGCCGAGGAGCTGACGCTGTCCTCGCTCGGCCGCCTTTCCGCGTCGATCGCGCACGAGATCAGGAATCCGCTCGCCGCGATCCGCTACTCGGCGCAGCTCCTCGCCGAGTCGCCCAAGCTCGAGCCCGAGGACAAGCGCCTGGTCGATATAGTCAACAACCACTGCACGCGCGCCAACGACGTCATCGAGAACATCCTGCAGCTCTCGCGGCGCGAGCGCTCGCGGCCGGAGACGATCGACCTCAACGCGTGGGTGCTCGCGTTCGTCGAGGACTACAAGCAGTCGAACGATCTCGGCGCCGATCAGCTGCGCGCCGTGACGCAGAACCGCCGCATCGAGGCGATGGTCGATCCGCAGCACCTGCAGCAGGTCGCCTGGAACCTCGTGCAGAACGCGCTGCGCTACGGGCGCCAGCCGAACGAGCCCGCGCGCGTCACGGTTGCGGCGCGTCTCGCCACCGACAAGGGCCCGCCGATGATCGAAGTCGTCGACCGCGGCCCCGGCATTCCGCCCAAGGTCGCGGGTCAGATCTTCGAGCCGTTCTTCACGACGCACGAGTACGGCACGGGCCTTGGCCTTTATCTTGCCAAGCAGATGACCGAGGCGAGCCAGGCGACGCTCGAATACGTGCCGGTCGCCGGCGGCGGCGCATGCTTCCGGATCACGCTGACGCCGGCCGGCGCGCTGCTCGCGGCCCGGATCGCGGCGCAATCCGCCTGATGGCGACGCACGGACGCGCACCGGATGCCCTGGTTTTGCGTTGCCGCACGCCACCCCTTAACCTTGCCGCTGCAAACTCCTGATTTCGCACCCGCATGAGCAAGCAATACGCACTGGTCATCGACGACGAACGCGACATTCGCGAGTTGCTCACGCTCACGCTCGGCCGCATGGACCTCGTCGTCGAAACCGCCGCGACCGTCGCCGAGGCGCGCCAGCGCCTCACCGAGCGCCACTACGCGCTCTGCTTCACCGACATGCGTCTTCCCGACGGATCGGGTCAGGACATCGTCGAGCTGATCGCCGCGCAGTATTCCGAAACGCCGGTCGCGATGATCACCGCGTACGGCAATGTCGATGCGGCCGTCACGGCGCTGAAGGCCGGCGCGTTCGATTTCGTCTCCAAGCCGGTGGACATCAGCGTCTTGCGCCGCCTCGTGCAGACGGCGCTCAAGCTCTCCGAGGAAAAGCGCGCCGACCAGACCGCGAGCAGCAGCAAGCTGATCGGCGACTCGCCCCCGATGGTCGAGCTTCGTTCGACGATCAGCAAGGTCGCGCGCAG
Organism: uncultured Rhodanobacteraceae bacterium; assembly: GCA_937902695.1. GTDB lineage: Bacteria > Pseudomonadota > Gammaproteobacteria > Xanthomonadales > Rhodanobacteraceae > Dokdonella_A. The sequence goes on along the minus strand of CALFNI010000126.1, from coordinate 39 downwards.
CCAGGCGCCGGTCTACATCGCCGGCGAATCCGGCGTCGG
>CALFNI010000125.1 GCA_937902695.1 uncultured Rhodanobacteraceae bacterium | reverse complement strand
CCCTGCGCGAAGATGCCGGTGCGATCCGACGGCGTCAGCAGCAGGTTGTACGGCGCGAAGTTGAAGCGATCGGCCGCCGTGAAGCCGTGGAAGCCGCCGGGGAACGTCGAGTTGTTGCCGTTCGCCGTGATGTTGCAGAAGCCGCCGTCGCAGAGCCCGCCGAAATCTTCGCCGTTCGGCGTGTCGAAGAGGTAGCGCGTGAACGGCGTCGCCGAGCTCCACGAGCCCGGATTCGGCTGGCCGCCGATGCCCGGCGTCGGATAGCGCGACTGATCCCAGTCGTTGGAGCTGATGCCGTTCTGCTTGAAGCGGCTGATGTCCATGAAGAAGTCCCAGCGGTCGGTGCTGCCGCCGAGCGAGACGTTGCCGGACCAGGTTTTGCCGTCGCCGACCGAGTAATCGCCGTAGTACGCGTGCAGCGAGAGGCCGTCGGTCTTCTTTTTCGTGATGATGTTGACGACGCCCGCGATCGCATCGGAGCCGTACAGCGAGGATGCGCCGTCGGTCAGGATCTCGATGCGGTCGACGATGCTCGCCGGGATCGTGTTGAGATCGACCGCGGCCGAGACACCCGACGCGGACGATTCGTTCACCCAGCGCAGGCCGTCGACGAGGATCAGCGTGCGCTTCGCGCCGAGGTTGCGCAGCGAGATCGTCGTCGAGCCGGAGCCGACGCCGCCGCCGTCAGGCGGGAAACCGAAGTTGCCGGCCGAGTTGAACTTGGTGTTGAGCGAGGAGCCCGACACGGAAAGTCGCTGGATGACATCGCCGATCGAGCCGAGGCCGGTCGCTTCGATGTCCTTCGACGTGATCGTCAGTACCGGCGTCTGGCCTTCGACTTCGGCCTTCTTGATGCGCGAACCGGTGACTTCGACCGCCTCGAGTTTTTGAACGTCCTCGCCGCCGCGATCCTGTGCGAACACAGGCACCGCAAACGAGCCTGACACGACAGCGCCTGCCAGCAACGGCAGCACCAGGCGCCGGATTTCTCCGCGTAACTTCATGAGCCCTCTCCCGCTTGGGACGGTGTGTTTGTAATGGCCAGCCACTCAGCCGATCGCCTGCGCAGGCCCCCGCCCGCCGCAAGTGTCAAGAAAATGTAAAACAACCGTTCGATTTTGGCTAGCACCTGTGCATCAGGATGTGCGCCGATTGCTCGGATGCGGCTCCGGGGCGTTCGGTTGCCTCGCTCCGGGCCTCCTCGAAAAGGCCCTTTCGCGGCTCGGGAAGACGGCCAGCTCGAGGGCCGGCTGGAATCGCCAGCCTCGGCGCCGCCGGAAACGCCCGTTCGTTCCCGGCCGCAAGCGCTACACTCCGTTCCGAAAGCCGTTTCCGCGTCCCGAAGCCCCCGCATGCCGATCGATGTACTGCCGCGCGGCCCGCGGCGCCCCGTTCGCCTGGTCCTAGCCGCTGTCGTCCTCGCCGGACTCGCCGTTCTGCCCGCCGTTGCCCAAGACCGCGCCGCCCAGCGCGAACAGTTCCGCGCGGCCTATGCCGCAGCGCAGCGCACGCCGCCGGGAGACTGGAAGAAGCTCGCGGTCGGGCTGGACGACTATCCGCTGTATCCGTACCTCGAATCGGCCGTGCTCCGCCGCGCCATCGCGAAGGCATCGCGCGCCGACGTCGAACGTTTCCTGAAGCGCTGGCCCGATTCGCTGCCCGAAAGCGACGTGCGCGACGCGTACCTGCGCGAGCTCGCGCGGCGCGGCGAGTGGTCGACGTTCCGCGCGTTCTGGAAAGGTAGCCGCGATCGCGACCTGCAGTGCGACGCGCTCGCCGCGCGCGTCGCGTCGGGCGAGAAGCTCGACTACGCAAAAGACATCGAGCCGCTCTGGACGAACCCGCGCGCGCTGCCCGGCTCGTGCGATGACGTGCTCGCGAACGCGCGCACGAACGGCACGCTGATCGATGCGCTGGTCTGGACGCGACTCCTCGAAGCCGCCGAGAGCGGCAACGAGGACAGCGCCGCTCATGCCGCCGCGATGTTCAGCGGTCCCGACAAGGACGCCGCCGATCGCATCGTCGCTGCGGTGAAGAGTCCCGCGGTCACGCTCGCCAAAGCCGACCAGTGGCCCGACACGCCGCGCAATCGCGACGCGATCGCGTACGGCCTCGCGCGCTACGCGCGGCGCGACAGCGCGGCGGCCGAAACGCTGTGGGCGAAGCTCGGCGACAGGTTCAAGTGGGACGATTCGCAGAAGAATCGCGTGCTCAACGCGCTCGCCGTCTATCGCTCCACGAGCTATTCGCCCGACGCGCTCGCACGGCTGAAAGCGCTGCCGAAGGACGCTGCGGACGACATGAGCCGCGAGTGGCACGTGCGCACTGCGCTCGCCAGCGGCGACTACAACGAAACGCTCGCCGCGCTCG
>CALFNI010000124.1 GCA_937902695.1 uncultured Rhodanobacteraceae bacterium | reverse complement strand
GCCAAGCCGGCCCGGCAACGCAGGACCTTCGCCGCCGGCAGCATCGTCGTGCGCATGGACCAGCCGTATTCGCGCGTCGCCGATGCGCTGCTCGACCGCCAGTACTGGGCGCCGAACGATCCGCAGAAGCATCCGTACGACGACACCGGCTGGACGTTCGGCCCGCTGTTCGGCGTCGACGTCGTGCGCGTCACGGATCCGGCGATCCTGAAGGCGTCGATGACGCGCGTCGATGCGCGCGTCAAGGTTCCGGCCGGGCTTGCCGGCATCGATGTGCCGGCCGCCAAACTGCCGCGCATCGCGCTGATGCACACCTGGCTCGACACGCAGACCGAAGGCTGGTGGCGCATGGCGCTCGACCAGCTCGGCGTCAAGTACGACTACATCTCGACGCAGGACGTCGCCAGGATGCGCGACCTGCGCGCGAAATACGACGTGATCCTGTTCGGCCCGGTTCCCGGCGCGAGCACCGAGATCATCGTCGACGGCATGCCGATGTACGGCGCGCCGTTGCCCTGGAAGACGACGAAGCTGACGCCGAACCTCGGCCGCATCGACGAAACCGACGACACGCGTCCCGGCCTCGGCGCCGACGGCGTCGCGCGCCTCAAGGCGTTCGTGCGCGACGGCGGCCTGCTGGTCACCTCGGAGAACACGGCGACGTTCGCGATCGATCTCGGCCTGGCACCCGGCGTCTCGGCGACGCCCTCGGACAAGGTCAAGGTCGTCGGCAGCGTGCTGCGCGGACGGCTCGTCGACAGGACGAGCCCGATCGCGCGCGGCTACGGCGACGACATCGCGCTTTACAGCGCGCATGGCCAGTCGTTCAAGGTCTCCGACGTCACCGCATTCGGCAATCATTTTCCGAACCAGAAGGATTTCAAGCGCCCGACCGGCCGCGGCGGGCCCGACGACGCCGACACGCCCGAGGGCCGCGCGCTCGTCGAAGCGCCGCCGCTACCCGATCCGAAGCCGTGGCAGGCGACGCCGCTCAACGTCGATCAGCAGCGCAACAATCCGTTCGTGATTCCGGTCGCGCAGCGTCCGCGCGTGATCGTGCGCTGGGGCGACGCGAAGGATCTGCTGATTTCGGGTCTGCTCGACGGCGCGGGCGACATCGCCGAGCGCGCCGCAGTCGTCCAGGCCCACTATGGCAAAGGCCACGTGCTGCTGTTCGCGAACAACCCGATCTGGCGCGGCGAGACGATCGGCAGCTGGCCGCTCGTGTTCAATGCGATCGTGAACTTCGACCGGCTCGATGCGGCAGCGCCGGCCGCGCGCTGAGATCTTCGTCGTCCCCGCGAAGGCGGGGACCCAGCGCCTTCGGCGCACGCAAAGGCATCAGGTTCCCGCCTTTTAACGACGAAAAATCAGTGCGTCGAGCCGCCGGCGACGCGAAGGTCACGCCGCGTCGCGACGGCGCACTCGATCGCCGCACGCACGCCGGCGGCCATCGTCCCGAGCGCCATGCTGGGCTGGCCGTGATGCCGGACCGCCTGCTCCGGCAACCACGGCACGTGCACGAACCCCGCGCGCGTGCCGCGATGGCGCGTCGCGACGAGGTGGGCGAGCGCGTAGAACGCCTGGTTGCAGACGTAGGCGCCGGCGCTCTGCGACAGCGCGGCGGGTATGCCGAGCACACGCAGCCGCGCCAGCATCGCCTTGACCGGCAGCGTCGAGAAATACGCGGCCGGCGCGTCGGCGATCACCGGCTCGTCGATCGGCTGCACGCCGTCGGCATCGGGAATGCGCGCATCGATGAGATTCGCCGCGACGCGCTCGATCGAAAGCTCGCTGCGGCCGCCGGCCTGTCCGGTCGCCAGCACCAGCACGGGACGATGCGTTTCGAGCAATGCTTCCAGCATCGGCAGCGTCGACGCGAACGCGACCGGCAGGATCGCCGTCGCCACGCGATGGCCGTTGAGGATCTCGCCATCGAGCGCGCGGACGATCTCCGCGGACGGATTGACGCGCTCGCCGCCGAACGGCTCGAAGCCGGTCACGAGCACGTTCGGGAGGGCCTGATCGTTCAACGGAACACCAGCATCCACATCAGCACGAAATTGACCGCGAGCAGCATCAGCGCGGTCGGCCACTGCGCGCGGATCACGCCGTACTGGTCGGGCAGCTCGAGCAGCACGGCCGGCACGATGTTGAAGTTCGCCGCCATCGGCGTCAGCAGCGTGCCGCAATAGCCGGTCAGCATGCCGATCGCACCGAGCACGGCCGGATCCGCATGATGCCGCAGAACGAGCAACGGCAGGCCGACGCCCGCCATCATGACCGGAAACGCGGCGAACGCGTTGCCCATGATCACCGTGAACACGACCATGCCGAACGCGAACGCCGCGAGGCAGGCGAGGCGGTTGTCGGCCGGAATCACGGCGCCGACGATACCCGCGATCGCATCGCCGACGCCCGTGGATGCGAATACGCTGCCGAGCGTCGCCAGCACCATCGGCAGCAACGCGGCCCAGCCGAGCGTGTCGAGCAGGCGCCGGCCTTCGCGCAGGCTCTCGGCGAACGGCGCGCGCGTGATGCGGAGGCCGATCGCGAGCGCGACGATGCAGGCGAGACCGAGCGCGATCAGCGTCGCTTGCGCGGGATCGAGCAGCGGCGTCGCGTTCCATCTGAGATACGGCGCGGCCAGCACGATCGCGACCGTCGCGAGCGGAATCGCGAGCGCCGGAGCGAACAGGCGATTTCCAAGGCGTTGCGCCGCCGCGCGACGCTTTTGCGCCGACGCGGAATCGTCCTCGTGCCTGCGCATCGCGCCACGCGCGGCGAGCACGCCGAGCGCGACGAGGCCGCCGCCCATCGCCTGCGCGGGCCAGCGCACGCCGTCGTGCGCGGCCGCGAGTATCGAATCGCCGGCGAGGAACGGCACCGCGAGAATCGCCCAGAACGCGGCATTGCTCCAGCGCCGGGCGCGCACGTCCATCGCGGCCGCGACGAGCAGGAACGCGCCGATGAGCCAGTAGATGACCTCAACGCGCAGCATCGGACGCTCCCGCGGCACTTTTGCGCTGCGCGCGCTCGATGGCGCGCTGCGCCCATGCGACGCGCAGCGCGTGGATCACGAACGCCGCGATCGCGGTCGGCAGCGCCCAGCGCGCGATGGCGAACGGCTCGAGCGCGATGCCCTGCCCAGCGTAGAACCGCTGGATCAGCAGCACGCCGGCGAACGCGAGGAACACGTCCTCGCCGAAGAAGCGGCCGATGTTGTCGGTCGCGGCGGCGAGCGCGCGCACGCGCATGCGCGTCGACGTGTCGATCGGCGCATCGCGCGCGGCTGCCTGCTCGCTCATCGGCGCGAGCAGCGGGCGCACGGTCTGCGCGTGACCGGCGATGTCGTAGAGGCCGAACATCGACAGCAGCTGGCGCATCGCGAGGTACGACACGAGCAGCCGCGAGAGCGACAGGTTGCGGAATCCCGCGATCCAGTGCTGCGCGCGCTCGCGAAGCCCGTGGCGCTCGAGCAATCCGATCACCGGCAGCGTGAGCACGAACAGCAGAAGCACGCGGTTGTTCACGAACGCCGTGCCGAGCAGCGCGAGCAGGTCGCCGATGCCCATGCCGGACGCGACGCCGCTGACGATGCCGGCGATCACGACGACGAGCACGGGATTCCTCTGCAGCGCGAAACCGGCGACGACGACCGCGACGCCGAGCAGCGGCCATGCGTTCAAGCGCCGCGTCCTCGCGCGAGCGGCGCGACGGAGAGGCCGGCGGCCTCGAGTCCTTCACGCAATCGGCGCGCGAACAGGGCGGCATCCGGACGGTCGCCGTGCACGCAGATCGTATCGGCGCGGATGCGCAGCGTCCCGCCCGCGGTTTCCGCTTCGCCGCGCGCTGCGATCACGATCGCCTGAGCGAGGGCGGTATCGACATCGTCGATGACGGCGCCGGCTTTCGAGCGCGCCAGCAGCGAGCCGTCCGCCTCGTAGCGCCGGTCGGCGAACGCTTCGTGCGCGACGGCGAGGCCGGCCGCTGCGCCGGCGCCCGGCAGCTCGCTGCCGGCGAGGCCGACGAGGATCAGCGCACGATCGAAATCGCGCACGGCCGCCGCGATCGCATCGGCCAGCCTGCGATCCCTTGCCGCCATGTTGTACAGCGCGCCGTGCGGCTTGACGTGATGCAGTTGCGTGCCGGCCGCACGCGCGACCGCGGCGAGCGCGCCGATCTGGTAGAGCGTCATCGCATACGTCTCGTCGGCCGACACGCGCATCTCG
>CALFNI010000123.1 GCA_937902695.1 uncultured Rhodanobacteraceae bacterium | reverse complement strand
GCGCGTCTCGACCGACTATCCGCTCGGCCTCTTCCATATCTGGAGCTGGCTCAATCCGGACGCCGAGTTCCTCGTCTACCCGGCGATCGAGAATCCCGCGCCGCCGCTGCCGGGCGGCGACACGCGCGGCGAGACCACGGCGCGCGCCGGCGCCGGCGAGGATCATGCCGGCCTTCGCGACTACCGCGTCTGCGATCCGCCGCGCCTGATCGCATGGCGGGCATCGGCGCGGCACGATGCGCTGCTCGTCCGCGACGCCGAGCGGCGCAGCGACGATGCGCTCGTGCTCGACTACGAAACGCAGCACGGCCTCGATCATGAAGCACGCATCCGCCGGCTGACCGCGTGGGTACTCGCGGCTGACGCTGCGCAACGCGACTACGTCCTGCGCATCCCGACCGGCACGTTCGGTCCCGGCGCGGGCGCGGTGCAGCGCCACGCGAGCCTGCGCGCGCTGGCGCTGCTGCCGCATGCGTGAAGCGATCGGCCGCCACGCATTCGAGCTCGTCGCGCTGTCGATCGCGGCGGCGATCGCCGCGCACGCGCCGCACCTGCCGATCTGGCTCTGCATCGCGGCACCCGCGGCGCTGATCATTCGCGTCGTGCTGCGCCGTCGCGGCATGGGGCCGGCGCCGCTCCTCGTTCGCCTCCCGGCTGCATTCCTCCTGCTCGTCCTCGTCGTCCTGCACTACGGCACGTTGTTCGGGCGCGAGCCCGGCAGCGCGCTCGGCTGCGGCCTGCTGGCACTGAAGCTCCTCGAAACCGAATATCCGCGAGACGCGCGCGTCGCAATCGGCTTCGGCGGTTTCGTCCTGATGAGCGCGCTTCTGTTCACGCAGTCGCTCGTGTTCACGGTCGGCGTCTCGCTGACGCTGATCCTGCTCCTGGCCGCGCTCGTCTCGCTGCAGCCGGCGCCGACGGACCGCCGGCATCCGCTGCGCGGCGAGTTTCGCGTCGGCGCGATCCTGCTCGCCTGCGGCCTTCCGCTCGCCGCCGCGGGGTTCGTGCTGGTGCCGCGTCTCTCGACGCCGCTCTGGGGCGGCAACGACCGCTCGTCGGAAGGACGCACGGGTCTCTCCGACAGCATGCAGCCCGGCGCGCTGACCGACCTCCTGACCGACGATTCGCCGGCGTTCCGCGTCCGCTTCGACGCGGCGCCGCCGCAGCCGGCGCAGCGCTATTTCCGCGCGGTCGTGCTGTCCGACTTCGACGGCGCGACGTGGACGCGCGGCGAGTTCGTGCGCACGGAGGACGCCGAGCGCGACGGCGCGCCGGTCGACTACGTGGTTACCCTCGAGCCGACCGACCGGCGCTGGCTGCCGACGCTCGATCTCCCGTTCGTCGCCCCTTCGGGTGCTCGCTTCAGCTCGGCGCGCGAGCTCATTGCCGACGACATCGTTTCGCAACCGCGCGAATACCGCGTGCGCTCGTCGTCGCGCTACACGTTCGCGCCGAAGCTCTCGACGCAGGAGCGCGCGCGTGCGCTCGCGCTGCCCGAACGATTCGACCCGAAGACGCGCGCACTCGCGGCGGACTGGCGCGCCGCGAACGCCGACGACATCGGCGTCGCGCGCGCCGCGCTCGATCTCTTCCATGCGAGTTTCAAGTACACGCTGCATCCGCCGCTGCTCGGCCGCGATTCGATCGACGATTTCCTGTTCTCGACGCGGCAGGGCTTCTGCGAGCACTACGCGTCCGCGTTCGTCGTGCTGATGCGCTCGGCGGGCATTCCGGCGCGCGTCGTCACCGGCTACCAGGGCGGCTGGTGGAACGATTCGGGCAACTATCTCCTCGTGCGCAACTCCGATGCGCACGCATGGGCGGAAATCTGGATCGCCGGGCGCGGCTGGGTGCGCGTCGATCCGACCGCCGCGGTGAGCCCGGCGCGCATCGAGCTCGGCGCCGCGGCCGCGAACGATGCCGCGAGCTGGGCGCAATCCGACTGGGTGCGCGCGTTCCGCAACCGCTTCGATCGCGTCAACGGCTGGTGGACGCAGGCCGTGATCCGTTTCGATGCGCTGCGCCAGCGCGGCCTGCTGACGCCGTTCGGCGTCGACAACGCGAACCAGGGCGATCTCCTGATCGCGCTCTCGGTCGTGCTCGCGATCGTGTTGCTGCTGGCGACGATCTGGGCGATGCGCGATTCGAAACCGCCGCGCGACGACGCGCTCGACGCCGCCTGGGCGGCGCTCGGACGGCGCCTCGAACGCGCCGGCGTCGATCCGAGGCCGAGCGAAGGGCCGCTCGACCTCCTCGTCCGCGCACGCGCCGCGTTGCCGACATCGGCCGCGACGCTGAACGGGCTCGTGGGCGACTACGTCGCGCTCCGCTACGGCGTCAGCGAGCCCGTGCCCGAGCGCGTTCGATATTTCACGAATGCGGTCGGCAGATTTCGCGTGCCGCGTCGCGTCAAGAAACGCAAAGCCGATGCCGTCGTGCAACGCTGACGATGCGCGTCACGTCTTGATGGGTGTAGTGTTGTCGACAGGCAGTATCGTCGAAGGTAACGTCCGATGTTTTCGCATTCCTTCAGCTTCGAAATGAACCGGCCGCGTGCGCAATGCGTCGCGCTCGCCGTCCTCGCCGCGTCGCTCGGCGCCTGCGCGACCGTTCCGGCGCCGCTGCAGGGAACGTTCGCGCCGGTGACGCCGAAGGAAGCGCTGGCAAGCGGCGCGCAGACGCCGGTGCGCTGGGGCGGCGAGATCATCAGCGTCGATCCGAAGGCCGGCCGCACGTGCTTCGAGATCCTCGGCCGCGAGCTCGATTCGACCGCGCGGCCGATCCCGCATGATCCGAGCCTCGGGCGCTTCCTCGCCTGCCGCGACGGCTTCTACGATCCCGAAGAGTTCAAGCAGGGCCGCTACCTGACCGTCGTCGGCCATGTCGACGGCAGCGAGAAAGGCAAGATCGGCGAGTTCGACTACACGTACGCGCGCGTCGCGGCCGATGCCATTTACCTCTGGCCGGAGCGCTCGTACGTGGCGTCGCCCTACTACTACGATCCGTGGGGCCCATGGGGTTACGGGCCGTACTGGG
>CALFNI010000122.1 GCA_937902695.1 uncultured Rhodanobacteraceae bacterium | reverse complement strand
AGGCCGGCGAGGCGTTCCGCCAGTTCATCAAGGATTTCTACCAGGGCAACAAGCTCATCAAGGGCGGCCTCCGGATCGGCGATCGCGAGGTCGACCTCGGCAACGTGACGATGCCGGTGCTCAACATCTTCGCCGAGCAGGATCACCTCGTGCCGCCGTCGGCATCGCGCGTGCTCGGCGAGCACGTGGGCACCGAGGACTACACGCAGCTTGCGTTCAAGGGCGGGCACATCGGCATCTACGTGTCGGGTCGCGCGCAGCGCGAGGTGCCGCCGGCGATCCACGGCTGGCTCGCGGAACGCGCCGACTGAGCGCCCGCTTTTCCCCTCTCCTGCTTGCGGGAGAGGGTAGGGTGAGGGCACGTCGGTTCGCCCTCACAAGCTCGCCCTCATCCGCCTTCGGCACCTTCTCCCGCGAGCGGGAGAAGGGACATCGACGCAGTAGAATATGCGCGCCTTTTCCCGCGGCCGCGCCCCATGAACGAAGTCCTCTTCACAATCCACCACATCGGCGTCACGCCGTGGAAGCTCGTCGGCTATCTCGGTGTGTTGCTATTCACGAGCCGCTGGTTCGTGCAGCTCTACGCGACGAAGAAGCTCCGCCGCGTGCACATGCCGCAGTCGTTCTGGTGGCTTTCCGTGTTCGGCAGCGCGCTGCTCGTCAGCTACTTCACGTTCGGCAAGAACGACTCGGTCGGCGTGCTCTCGAACCTCTTTCCGGCGTCCGTGTCGGTCTACAACCTGGTCGTCGACGTGCGGCACCGGCGCGACCGCGCGGTCGAGCGCGAGGCGAACGCGAGCTAGCGCGATAACCCCCGGCTATCGCCGCATCGCCCGATTTGATTGGACGCGGGCCGGCGTACCGATTAGCGTTCGCTGGCGGAAGGGGCCGGATGGGGATCCGGGGAATGCTCGCGGCGCGGTCGCGGGCCCATTCATTCGCCCTCCGTTCCGATGTCAGCCATCCTGGGAGGAAGAATGGACAACCGAAGTGCACCCGTCATCTCGCTCGGCGAGTGGATCATCACGTTCATCGTGCTGGCGATCCCGCTCGTGAACATCATCATGCTGTTCGTCTGGGGATTCTCGTCGGGCACGAATCCGAGCAAGCAGAACTTCTGCCGCGCGGCGCTGATCCTCTATGCGATCTGCTTCGTGCTGTTCTTCCTGTTCGGCGGCATGGCGTTCCTGGGCGCGATGCGCGGGATGCCGCAGGGCACGTGATCGCCCGAGTGACGTGAACGGGATGGCATCGCGCCATCCCGTTCGTCGCGATCACTCGGGGTCGTAGTCGAGATTCGGCGCGAGCCAGCGCTCGGCTTCGGCGAGCGTCCAGCCCTTGCGCCTGGCGTAATCCTGGACCTGCTCCTTCGTCACGCGGCCGACGACGAAGTACTGGCTCCCGGGATGCGAGAAATACCAGCCCGACACGGCCGCGGCCGGATACATGGCGTAACCGTCCGTGAGCTCGATGCCGGCGTTTCCCGTCGCATCGAGCAACGCGAACAGCGCGGATTTCTCCGTGTGGTCCGGACACGCCGGATAGCCCGGCGCCGGACGGATGCCGCGATACTGCTCGCCGATCAGCGCCTCGTTCCCGAGCGCTTCGTCCGGCGCGTAGCCCCAGAACTCGCGGCGCACGCGCTCGTGCAAATGCTCGGCGAAGGCTTCCGCGAGGCGATCGGCCAGCGCTTTGAGGAGGATCGACGAATAATCGTCGTGATCCTTCTCGAAACGCTCGAGATGGGCCTCGATGCCGATGCCCGCGGTGACGGCGAACGCGCCGGTCCAGTCCTCGACGCCGGTGGACTTCGGCGCGATGAAATCCGCGAGGCAGAAATCGGGACGATCGGCCGGCTTGTCGGCCTGCTGGCGCAGGAAACGCAGCGTGGTGCCGTTGTCGAGCTCGACGTCGTCGCCGACCGCATTCGCGCGCCAGAATCCGATCACGCCGCGCGCGGTCAGCCATTTGCCGGCGACGATCGCATCGAGCATGGCGCGTGCATCGTGATAGAGCTCGGACGCCTGCTTGCCGACGATCGCATCGTCGAGGATCGCCGGATAGCGTCCGGACAGCTCCCAGGCATTGAAGAACGGCGTCCAGTCGATGCGTTCGATCAGTTGCGCGAGCGGATAATCGTCGAACACCGTGATGCCGGGTTTTTTCGGCGTCGGCGGCACGTAGTTGGTCCAGTCGCCGTCGAAGCGCTGCGCGCGCGCCTTGGCGAGCGCGACGAGCTTCTTCGCGCCGCTCTTGTCCTTGTGGCGCTCGCGGATTTCGGCGTATTCCGAGCGCACCTTCGCGAGGAACTCGTCGACAAGCTCCTTGGAGATCAGCGACTGCGCGACGCCGACCGCGCGCGAGGCGTCCTTCACCCAGACCGTCGGCGACTTGTAGTGCGGCTCGATCTTCAGCGCCGTGTGCGCGCGCGAGGTGGTCGCGCCGCCGATCAGGAGCGGCACGTGGAATTCCTGCCGCTGCATCTCCTTGGCGACGTGGCTCATTTCCTCGAGCGAGGGCGTGATCAGGCCGGAGAGGCCGATCATGTCGGCGTTTTCGGCCTTCGCCGTATCGAGAATCTTCTGCGCGGGCACCATGACGCCGAGATCGACGACGTCGAAATTGTTGCAGCGGAGCACGACGCCGACGATGTTCTTGCCGATGTCGTGCACGTCGCCCTTGACGGTGGCCATGACGATCTTGCCGTTGGACCTGGCGACGTCGCCGGTCCGCACTTTCTCGGCTTCGATGTACGGCAGGAGATATGCGACGGCCTTCTTCATCACGCGCGCCGACTTCACGACCTGCGGCAGGAACA
>CALFNI010000121.1 GCA_937902695.1 uncultured Rhodanobacteraceae bacterium | reverse complement strand
GTCGAGGCGAGCGGCTACGACGTGAACCTGCCCGCCGATCTCGAACGCCGCGCGATCGTCGACGAGCTCGCCGTGCAGCGCGTGTTCCACGAAGCGCTCGGCATCGACGGTCCGCCCGGCATGCGTCTCCGGATCGTCTTCGTCGGCAACGCGGATACGTACGGAAAGCTCATCGGCGAGCCCGCGCTCGCGGCGTCGGCCGGCGCATACGTGCCCCCGCAGCACGCCATCTACGTGCGCATGCAGGCCGACGACGAGCTCGCGTTTTCGATCCTGCGCCACGAGATCACGCATGCGCTGATCCACGAATGGGTCGGCAACCTGCCCGTGCCGATCAACGAAGGCATTGCGGAATATTTCCGCCGCTATCGTGTCGCCGGCATGGGCGGCGCGATCGATTTCGCGGCCGACCACGACGGCCTCGTCGGCGCGGCGCCGTCGGGCGACGGCAGCGATGCGCTGGTCGAGTTCCTCGCGCTCGCGGGTCCTGAGTTCTACGCTGCCGATCGCGAGCGCCGCTATGAGCGCGCCTATGCGCTGGTGGCGCTGCTCCTCAGCACGCCCGAGGGCGCGGCGGCATTGCACGACGTCCTGGCACGGCAGAGGGCCGACGCCTGCGTGCCGGTTCGGGCCGAGTCGATTCTCGAGGCCCGCTATCCCGGCGGGCTCGGCGCGCTGGCCGCCGACTGGACCCGCTTCATGCGCGATCCGCCGGCCACCGTGCGCGCCTATTGAAGGCAAAAAACCAGAGTCCCGATAGGCACTTGACAGATGGCTCCGGGACTGTCGCCTGTTGCCGAATGTTCAGGTATATTCGCGCCGCTGTGTTTGCACGGTCACAAGCGCCAGTGACCCGATGCAGCGCCGATCAACGATCCGCTACGTCGCTTCACGTACACCTGCACACCCAGTGTTCGACACGCCCCCGGGCGTGAGTTGCATACATCACGCTTAATCTTGTGGAGAGTTCCATGTCGGATCGTCAGATCGGTACCGTGAAATGGTTCAACGAGAGCAAGGGTTTCGGCTTCATCAGCCGGGAGAACGGACCGGACGTGTTCGTGCATTTCCGTGCGATCAGCGGCACTGGTTTCCGTACGTTGCAGGAAGGGCAGAAGGTCAGCTTCCGTGTCGTGCAGGGTCAGAAGGGCCTGCAGGCGGAAGACGTGACGGCGGCCTGATCCAACCCTCGCCGTAAATTGAGCAGGGGCCGCGGTGCTCGCACGCCGCGGCCTTTTTGTTTGTGCGCCCGGCAATGGCATGATGGGTCACGCCAGAGGGATCGCTCCCGATGCTCCGCGAGTCGGACCTGATCATCGAACCGCGCCTGCACGACCTCGGCGACGGCTTCGTCGTGCGCCGCGTGCTGCCGTTCCGCCTGCGCCGGCAGGTCGGGCCATTCGTGTTCTTCGATCACTTCGGCCCGGCCGATTTCGCGGCGGGCCGCGGCATGGACGTGCGTCCCCATCCGCACATCGGCCTCGCCACGGTGACGTATCTCTACGAAGGTGCCATCCGCCACCGCGACAGCCTCGGTTCCGACCAGGTGATCCGGCCGGGCGACGTGAACTGGATGACGGCCGGCCGCGGCATCGTCCATTCCGAGCGCACGCCGCCCGAGGAGCGCGCCGGCGGGCAGCGCCTCCACGGCGTGCAGACCTGGCTCGGCCTGCCGCTCGAAGGCCAGGACGTCGAACCGGATTTTCATCACCATGCGGCCGCGACGCTGCCCGAAGACGAGCGCGACGGCGTGCGCGTCCGCGTCATTGCCGGCACCGCGTTCGGCATGGAATCGCCGGTGCGCGTGCACTCGCCGACGCTCTATGTCGACGCGCGCTTCGCGGCCGGCGCGCGCATGATGCTGCCGCCCGAGCACGCCGAGCGCGCGATCTACCTCATCGACGGCGAGCTTTCGATCGACGGCAACCTGCTGCCGCCCGAGCGCATGCACGTCGTCGCCGAAGGGCATGACGTCGAGCTCATCGCGGCGACACCGGTGCGCGCGCTGATCTGCGGCGGCGCGCCGCTCGACGGCGAGCGCATCATCTGGTGGAACTTCGTCGCATCGAGCCGCTCGCGCATCGAGCGCGCCAAGGCGGACTGGGCCGCGCAGCGGTTCGGCCAGGTGCCGGGCGAGACGGAGCTCATCCCGCTGCCGGACCAATAGCATCGACGCCGCGACACACAGCGTCGTCCCCGCGAAAGCGGGGACCCAGCGCCTTCGGCGCATGGAAAGTCGCTGGGTTCCCGCTTTCGCGGGGACGACGAAGAACCTCATGCGATAAGCTCCCGGGATGCGCTACGCGAGCTTTCGCGAGTTCTATCCTTTTTATCTTTCCCGGCATTCGCACCGGATTTGCCGCCGGCTGCATTTCGTGGGCTCGCTGCTCGTGATTTTCGTCGTCATCGTGGCGCTCGCGAAGGCCGATGCGCGCTGGCTCCTGCTCGCGCCCGTCGTCGGCTACGGTTTCGCCTGGATCGGCCATTTCTTCTTCGAGAAGAACCGGCCGGCGACGTTCAAGCACCCGCTCTACAGCCTCGCGGGCGACTGGGTCATGTTCCGGGACATCCTGCGCGGCCGCGTGGGGCTCTGACGGGCGTCTCGTTTTCCCGCATGATTGGCCGATCCGCCGTCGGCATGACTTTCGACCGATCGCTAGGATGAGCCAGCCTCGTTAATCTCTGCCGGGCTTTTCGCGTGTGCCTGACCGCAGCCTGCGGTCCAGGCGCGCCTCTCATGCATCGGAGATGTCCATGCGCATTCGGTCACTGGGTTTTCTCACATCGCTCGCGCTCGTCGCGACGTCGGCGCACGCGCT
>CALFNI010000120.1 GCA_937902695.1 uncultured Rhodanobacteraceae bacterium | reverse complement strand
ACGGCCTGCTCATCGCGTTCCGCCGCGGTGCGAGCCCGTACAGCGATCTCTTCGTCGTCGACGCGATCGGCGGCGACGTGCGCCAGCTCACGCATCTGGCAAGCCGCATCCGCGGCTTCGACTGGACGCGCGACGGCAGCGCGCTCGTGTTCTCGTCGAGCCACGAGGGCCCGCAGCAGCTCTACACCGTATCGATCGGCGACGGCCGCATCGAAGCGCTCGGCGTGCAGCCGGCCGAGTTTCCGAGCGCCGCGCGCGGCGCCGACACGGTCGTCTACGAGATTCCACGCTTGCGCACGCAGCTCGCGACGGTCGACGTCGGCAATGCCGATACCGTCGAGCCTCGCGCGCTCGCGCCCTCGACCGGCAACGACGGTGCGCCGACGTTCTCGCCGGTCGACGAGCGCGTCGCGTTCGTCTCGGACCGGAGCGGCGCCCAGCAGCTCTGGCTCGACGATCCCGCCCGGGGCGAGACATACGCGCTGACCCAGGGCGGCGAGCCCACGCTGCGTTATCCCGTCTGGCGCGCCGACGGCGAGCGCATCCTCATCACCGCGCGCGGCACCGCGGTCGGGAGCCTCATCGAGATCGACCTCGCGACACGCACCCAGCGCGTCGTCACCGCAATGAACGAAGACGTGCGCTATGGCGTCTACGGACCGCGGCCCGGGAGCTACGTCGCGGTCGTCGGCGGCAACGGCGAAGGACGCGAGCTGATCCAGTTCGAGAACGAGAACGGCGTCGAGACGTCGCGCCTCGTGCTCGCGCGCGACGTCGCGCGCATCGACTACGACCGGAGCGACGCGACGGTCTATTTCACGAAAGTCTCGGAGGCAGGTCTCTTCAAGGTCGACCAGAAGTCGGGCAACGAGACCCTCGTCACGCGGCGGATCAATCCGGCGCACCTCGACGGATGGCTCGTGCTCGGCGGGCACGTGTTCTATATCGAAGCCAGGGCGAAGGGTCCGAGCCGGGTGCACGAGCTCGATCCGAGCAGCGGGGACGACGCCGTCGTCGCGTCGATTCCGGATTCGGTCGCGGATTTCAACTTCAGCGTGTCGCACGACCGGCGCCAGATCGTCATCGTGCGGGTGGCTGCCGAGGACACCGATGTCGGCGCCGTGACGCTCACGCACGAGGGCGCCGGCTAGCTCTCGTCCGCTTTTTCCGGGCAGCAACGACCGGCCTCACGCTGACCCTCTGCGCGCACGCGGAAGAGCGGACCTCTGCCTCCGGATCGCGGCTCGATCTCCTCGCGCTCACGGGAAAGGGGGCGAGGGGACATGCACGCGGCGCCGCCCAAGGGTTGAAGCCAAAACTGCGCACCCGAAGCGCCGTGTCTGAGGGCATCGGTTGCCGCACTTCGCTCGTCGCACGCGCGTTGCGCCAGGCCGCAGCGACGAAGCGAATCGTGCGCACGACATTCGGAGTTTCTTCGTGGATACGAAGCCTGTCGTCGTCAAATTTTCGTTCGACCTTCCTGACTCGAATGCGACGCCGGCCGGAGCATGTGGTCGTCAATGCGGAGGCGATCGATATGCACGTCGAATGCGAGCGGTTGGTCAATGGCGGACGGCTGGACTGGAGCGCGGATGAGTTCGATCGGCGCGGCGAGAACGGTCTCAGGATCCTCGTCGGATACGGTCGCGGGTGCGTGCTGCACGGATACGCGTTGCCGGCGACGATCGTCATTCCTCTTCGCGGCCGCGTGCAGGTGTCCGACGGCGAGCAGGCGCGTGTGCTCCAGAGCGGCGAGGTGCTGGTCGCCGAGTCGGGGCAGCGCCTCCAGGTGATCGGTCGCGGCACCGCGCTATGGATCGCGGTGTTCGCAGCCGCCCCGGTCTGGCACCAGCTCGCGGGCGAAGTGCCGGAGTCGGCGCCCGATCCGCTGCTGGTGCCCTCGCTGCGCGACGCCGATCGCGGCCTCCGCCGCGCGGTCGTGCGCCTCGCACGCGCCGGTCTCGAGGCGCGGCGCAGCGATCCCTCGCTGGTGTTCGCCGCGGCATCCGCCTTCGCATCGCTGATCGCCGACATGCAAGGCGAGTTCGATCCGCTGATCGCACGCTGTCCAGGACGCACGCTCGCGCAGCGGCGCAGCGTGTTCCTGCGCCTCCAGCGCGTGCGGAACTACATGGCGTCGAGCTGCCATCTCGACCTCGATATCGCGGGATTCGCCCGCATGGCGAGCTACTCGCCGTGCCATTTCATCCGCGCCTTCTCGACCGTCTACGGCGAGACGCCGCATGCGGTGCTCGTCGAACAGCGGCTCGGCCGCGCGCATCGGCTGATCAACGAGAGCGCGCTGGCGATCACCGAGATCGCGCGCGCGAGCGGTTTCGAGAATCGCTGCGCGTTCTCGCGCTCGTTCAAGCGCCGCTTCGGCATCACGGCGACCGACCTTCGCGAGTACGCGCGTGCGCCAGGGTTTGCGGCGGCCTGATGCGCACGCGCGTTCCGCGAAGGCCAGCGTGCGCGCCGTCATGTCGGATGCATGACGGCATCGATGGCTTCGTGATTTCGGCAACCACTGCTGCAAGGACAAGCCAAGGGAACCGATTCACATTTTCCTAATGTTCGAGCAACCCGGCCGATTGACTTCAGGCACGGGTGACTATCCGAGAACAGGAGATAATCCAATGCGACACACACTGCTCCGAGAGGCGATCAGGGGGGCGCTCGTCGCGCCCGGCTTCGCACGCCCGCCCTCGAGCCCGACCCGAATGACCGCGCTCGCCGCGCTCGGCCTTCTCGCCGCGCCGGCATTCGCGCAGGACGCGCCGCAGGACCAGAACAGCAACCAGCAGCTCGAGACGATCACCGTCACGGGCTCGAACATCCGCCGCGTCGACATCGAAACGTCCAATCCGGTCATAACGATCGATCGCGCGGCGATCCAGCGCACCGGCAAGCTGACGCTCGGCGATCTCGTGCAGCAGCTGCCCGCCGTCACCGGCCCGAACATCAACCCGCAGATCAACAACGGCGGCGGCTCGGGCGCATCGTCGATCGGCCTGCGCGGCCTCGGCTCGCCGCGCACGCTGGTGCTGATCAACGGCCACCGTTATCTGTCGGGCGATCCGAATGCGATTCCGGCGAACATGATCGAGCGCATCGAAGTCCTGACCGACGGCGCGTCGTCGGTGTACGGCTCGGACGCGGTCGCGGGCGTCGTGAACTTCATCCTGCGCAGCGATTACCAGGGCGCGGAGTTCTCGGTCAACTACGGCATCTCCGATCACGACGACGGCGAAAGCAAGGGCTATCAGTTCACGTTCGGCCAGAGCTCGGACAAGGGCTCGATCATGGCCGGCATCAG
>CALFNI010000119.1 GCA_937902695.1 uncultured Rhodanobacteraceae bacterium | reverse complement strand
CGCGGCCGCGGTCGAGCTCGAGGATCCACTCGGCGGCGTTGTCGAGGAAGTAGCGATCATGCGTGACCGCGACGACCGTGCCGGGAAAGCTCGCCAGGAAGTTCTCGAGCCACTCGACCGATTCGGCATCGAGATGGTTGGTCGGCTCGTCGAGCAGCAGCATGTCCGGCTTGGACAGCAGGAGGCGACACAGCGCGACGCGGCGCTTCTCGCCGCCCGAGAGATTGGCGATCTTCGCGTCCCACGGCGGCAGGCGCAGCGCATCCGCGGCGATCTCGAGCGTGCGCTCCAGCGTGTGCGCATCGCTCGTCGCGAGGATCGCCTCGAGGCGCTGCTGCTCGGCCGCGAGCTTGTCGAAATCGGCGCCTTCCTCGGCGTAGGCCGCGTAGACGCCTTCGAGCTTCTTCTGCGCCTCGAAGATTTCGCCGACGCCTTCCTCGACGGTCTCGCGCACGGTCTTCGCCGGATCGAGCGCCGGCTCCTGCGGCAGGAAGCCGATCTTGATGTCCGGCTGCGGGCGCGCCTCGCCGTTGAAGTCGGTATCGACCCCGGCCATGATGCGCAGCACGGTCGATTTGCCCGAGCCGTTGAGGCCGAGCAACCCGATCTTCGCGCCGGGGAAGAACGACAGCGAGATGTCCTTGATGATCTCGCGCTTCGGGGGAACGATCTTGCTGACCCCGATCATGGTGTAGATGTACTGCATGACGTCTCCGTTGGCCCCGCGCTCGGAGTCCGGCCGGGGAGGGCGCGCGCCTGGACCGGCGCGCCCTCGGCGCCCGGCTTCGCGTACGCAGGGAATATCGAATTATCGCCGATGCGGCGCCCCGGTGTCATGCCGGACGGCTCCTTGCCGGAGGCTCGCTATCATGGCGGGATGGCGCCGATCATCGACCTTCTGCGCACCGCGCTCCATCGCCAGCGCGCCGGCGCCCTCGGCGAGGCGGCCGCGCTCTATCGCGAGATCCTCGCGCGCGAACCCGGTCACGTCGATGCGCTGCAGATGCTCGGCGCGGTCGAGCATCAGCTCGGCCGCTCGGACGATGCGCTCGCGCTGCTCGACCGCGCGCTCGCGCTCGCTCCGGCACATGCGGGCGTGCTCGCGAACCGCGCAGCCGTCGCGCTCGATCGCGGGGATGCGGCGCGCGCGGCAGCCGATGCGCGCGCGGCGCTCGCGACCGATCCGGCGCGATTCGGCGCGCGCATGAATCTCGGCCTCGCGCTCGACCGGCTCGATCAGCCGGCCGAAGCCGCGCGTGCTTTTCGTGCCGCAAGCACGCAGCGTCCCGGCGAGGCCGGCGCGCTGCTGCACTGGCTCCGCGCAGCCGGTCGCGCCGGTCAGCCGGCCGGCGTCGCCGAACGGCTGGGGCAGGCGCTGCCGCCGCTCGCCGCCGAGAAGCGCCTCGCACTCGAAGCCGCCGAGGCGCTCGAAGACAGCGGCCAGACGAGCGCGGCGCTCGCGGTCCTGAACCGCCTGCGCGCGGCGCTGCCCGATGATCCGGACGTAGCCGCGCGCATCGATACCGCGATGCGCTACGTCGCAGCCTGCGCGCTCGATGCGCAACGCCGCAGCGACGACGCGATCGCCGCTGCGAGCACTCTCCTTTCGACCGCGCCGCGGCATCGCGGCGCGCGGCTGCTGCGCGCCGAGCTCCTCCTCGAACGCGCCGACGTCGACGCCGCACTGGCCGATCACGCGGCGCTCGCCCAAGCGCATCCACGCGATGCCGTCGCCGCGAGCTCGCGCCTGATCGCACTCCAGCACGCACCCGATGCCGACGCCGATTCGATCGCCGCCGCGCACCGCGAATGGGCGCGCCGCTTCGCCGAGCCCGTCGCTCCGCGTCCGCCGCTCCGCGACGTGCGCGGGACGCCGCTCCGTGTCGGCTGGCTCTCGCCGCGTTTCTCGGCGGGTGTCGTCGGTACGTTCTTCGCGGCCGAGTTCGAGGCGCTCGACCGCGCGTCGATGCGCCATGTCGTCTACGACAACGGCAGCGTCGACGACGCCGTCAACGCGCGCTTTCGCGCCGCCGCGGACGCTTATCGGCGCATCGACACGCTCGACGACGGCGCGCTCGTCGAAGCCATCCGGGCCGACCGCATCGACATCCTCGTCGATCTCGGCGGCCACAGCCCCGGCAATCGCCTGCGCGCGTTGTCGGCGCGGCCGGCGCCCGTGCAGGCGAGCTGGCTCGACTACTTCCACAGCACGGGCTCGGATGCGATCGACTTCTTCGTCAGCGACGCGCACACGAGCCCGGCGGCGACTGCGCATCGCTACAGCGAGCGGCTCGTCCATCTCGACTGCGGCCGCGTCTGCCACTCGCCGGTCACCGCAGTTCCCGCCGTCGTTCCGCGCGCTGCGGATGTCGTCCGCTTCGGCTGCTTCAACCGCGTCGCCAAGCTCAACGATGCCGTGCTCGCGGCATGGGCGGCGATCCTCGCCGCCTGCCCGCGCGGCGTGCTTCGCCTCAAGGCCGGCGCCTTCGACGATGGCCAGGCGCGCGCGCATTTCCTCGCGCGCTGCGCGCGGCACGGCATCGAGGCGGATCGGCTCGAGCTCGCCGGCTTCGGTTCGCACGCCGACGCGCTGGCCGCCTGGGCGGACGTCGACATCGCGCTCGACCCGTTTCCATTCTCCGGCTGTGCGACGAGTTGCGATGCGCTCGCGATGGGCGTGCCGGTCGTGACGCTCGAAGGCGAGACGCCGGTCGGCCGCCAGACCGCGAGCCTGCTCGCCGCCGCCGGCAGGAGCGAATGGATCGCGCACGACCACGACACCTATGTGCGCATCGCGTGCGCGCTCGCCGCCGATGCCGCCGCACGCGACCACTGGCGCGTCGAGCTGCCCCTGGCGGCGCGCGCCGCGTTCGGCGACGTGTCGCGCCATGCGCGCGCATTGTCGGCCGCGCTTCGGGCGATGTGGGACGAAACCACCCGCGGCGACGCCGGGCGGGCACCGCTCCGCATCGAGGCCTGAGCGGCCGAAAACCGCGTCCGGACGCGCCGGAACCGGCGTCGGACGTCGGAAAACGGTAACATTCGGGCCCGCCTCCACTCGATGATCCCGCATGTTCCCGAGCACGCTTCGCATCCGCGGTTTCGACGACGAGCTGGCCGACGCGATCGACGCCGAGCGCCGCCGCCAGGAAGACCACGTCGAGCTGATCGCGTCCGAGAACTACGCCAGCCCG
>CALFNI010000118.1 GCA_937902695.1 uncultured Rhodanobacteraceae bacterium | reverse complement strand
AACTTCTTTCCGAAGCGCGAGAAACGCAGCGCCCACGTGTCCTTGTAATCGGCCGAGACGAGAATCCGCTCCGCGCGTCCGATCAGCTTCTCGCGCGGCACGAGGCCGAACCAGCGCGAATCCTCGCTGTTGTCGCGGTTGTCGCCGAGCATCAGATAGTGATCGGCCGGAATTGCGAGCGGCCCGAAATCGTCGCGCTGGCCGCGGCGGACGAGCCACTGGATTTCGCGGCGGTTCCCGGCGGTCGCTTCCTCCACGTGCAGCGCCTTGACGCCGCGCGGCGCGAGCGGCTCGTCGGCGAGCCCGAGGTCGTCGTAGCTCGCGACGACGCCGTTGACATAAAGCCGCTTGCCGCGCATCTCGATCGTATCGCCCGGAAGCCCGATGACGCGCTTGATCAGCCGCATGCCGTTGTCGGGCGAAAAGAACGTCACGATGTCGCCGCGCTCCGGATCGCCCGTGTGCGCGACGATGACGTCGGCCAGCGGCAGCTTGAGGTCGAATGCGAGCCGGTTCACGAAGACGACGTCGCCTTCGAGCAGGTTCGGGTGCATCGACGCCGACGGAATCGGATTCCAGTCGGCGATCGCCGTGCGGAACACGCCGAACAGCAGCACGAACGCGATGAACTTCGCGTTGCCGCGGATCCAGGTGCCGAGGCGCGTCGTCCGCATCGCGCTCAGCCCTTCTTCGGATCGCTTGCCGGCGCCGCGCTCTTGCGCAGCGTCAGCGCCTTCAGCGCGTTCAATGCCTCGTTGAGCGCGTAATCCTGCTCGACGTCGCGATCGATCGTGTGCGCCGGCGACGGCGTCTCGGTTTCCTCGGCGCCTTTAAGGTGATTGCGCAGATCGCGCTCGCCGAGGATCGCCGACGGCGACGCGTCGCGCGCGCTGAGCGCGAGATCCTGCAGCACGATGTCGGGCTGGATGCCGGCGGCCTGGATCGATGCGCCGCTCGGCGTGTAGTAGCGCGCGGTGGTGAGCTTGACGGCGTGATCGGCGTCGAGCGGCAGCACGGTCTGCACCGAGCCCTTGCCGAACGTGCGCCGGCCCATCAGCAGCGCGCGGTGGTTGTCCTTGAGCGCACCGGCGACGATCTCGGCCGCCGAGGCGGTGCCGTTGTCGACCAGCACGACGAGCGGCGCGCCGCCGAGCGCATCGCCGGGCGCCGCGTGGAAGCTGAGGTCGGCTTCCTTGAGGCGGCCCTTCGTGGTCACGATGATGCCGTCGTCGAGGAAGATGTCGCTGACCTCGACCGCCGACGTCAGCAATCCGCCCGGATTGCTGCGCAGGTCGAGCACCATGCCCTGCAGCGGCGCCTTGTTGTCCTTCTGCAGCTTGTCGATGCGCTTGTGCAGCTGCGCGCCGGTATCGGCCTGGAACTGCGAAAGGCGCACGTACGCGTAGCCGGGCTCGAGCATGCGCCCGCGCACGCTCGCGACGCGGATCACCTCGCGCTTCAGCTTCACGTCGACCGGATCGATCGAGCCCTCGTGCACGACAGCGAGCGTGATCTCCGAGCCGACCTTGCCGCGCAGGCGCCCGACCGCGCCGTCGAGATCGTCCGACTGCACGGCCTTGCCGTCGATGCGTACGATCGTGTCGCCGGCCTTGATGCCGGCGCGCTCGGCCGGCGAATCGTCGATCGGCGCGATGACCTTCAACGTGCCTTCGACCTGCACGACTTCGATGCCGAGGCCGTTGTAGCTGCCGGTGGTGTCCTCGGTGAGATCGTCGATCTGCTTGCGGTCGAGATATTCGCTGTGCGGATCGAGGCCGGCGAGCAGGCCGCGGATCGCCGCCTGCATCAGCTGGTGATCGTCGACGTTCTCGACGTACGCCTGCTTGACGAGGCTGTAGACGGCCGTGAACGAGCGGATGTCCTGGATATCCACCGAATCCTTGCCCGGGCCCGGCTTCTTCGCCGCGTGGTGCGTCGTCGCGGCGGCGGCATCGATCGGCGGAATCGGAATCTCGGGCGGATCGGCGAGCGCCGGCGCGCAGAAGACGACGAGGAGAAGCGGAAGGAGGCGCGAAGACATCGGAGGGACCTCGGAGGCGTGCTTGCGTTTGCGAGTGTAGCCGGGTCCGCACGCGGGAGCGGCGACACTCTCTTCATCGACAGGATGGACGCGACGAGGTTCAAAAAGCGTGAGCGGTGTGCCAGGTTGACGCGCCGCGAACTTCCATTCCCCCTCTCCCGCTTGGGGAGAGGGGAAAGTCACCGGAGCCACGCCTTCGGATCGACCGGCTGCCCCTTGGCGCGGACCTCGAAGTAGAGCCCGGGCGTTTTCTGGCCGCCGCTTGCGCCGCTCGTCGCGAGGGTCTCGCCGGCGTTAACCCAGTCGCCGACATCCTTCAGGAGCGTTTCGTTGCAGCCGTAAAGGCTGAGGTAGCCGTCGCCGTGGTCGACGATGATCATGAGGCCGTAGCCGCGCAGCCAGTCCGCGAACACGACGCGGCCATGCGAGACCGCGTGCACGGCCGTGCCGGTCCTCGCGGCGAGCAGGAGGCCGCTCGACTTGCGTCCGGATTCGTCGGCGGCGCCGAAGCCGCGCACCACCTTGCCCTGCACGGGCCAGGCGAGACGGCCGCGCTGCGAGGCGAACGGCTCGGCACCCGAGAGCTGCTGGGGAATGTCGGCGAACACGTCGCGGAGCTTCTCGAGCAGCGCGGCGAGCGCCTTCTCGTCCTTGCCGAGCGCGGCGGCGTGCGCGCCCTGTTCCTTGAGCTTCGCGTCGAGCTCGTCGACGAGCTTCTCGCGCTCGCCGCGTTCCGTTTCGAGCTTCTCGACCTCGGCCGCACGCGCGCCGCGCGTCGCTTCGAGCTCGGCCGTCTTGCTGCGGATCGAATCCTGCACCCGGGCGAGATCTTCGAGATCGCGGCTCAGCCGATCGATGCGTCCGACGCGCGCGCGCTGGAAATAGCGGTTGTACGCGAGCACGCGCGCGATCGCGGCGACGTCGTTCTGCTGCAGCAGGAGCTTCAGCTCTTCGTTGCGGCCGAGCGCATAGGCCGAGCGCAACAGCGCCGCGAGCGCGGCGCGCTGCGATTTCAGTGCCGTCTCGAGTTTCGCGCGCTCGGCATCGAGCCTGTCGAGGTCGGCCTGCTGCGCGGCGAGCTTGTCGTCGAGCGCGTGCACATCCTTCGCGACGGCGGCGACTTCGGTTTCCTTCGTGCGCAGCGCCTTGACGGCATCGCCGCGCTCGCCCTCGGTTTCGCGCTGCTGCTGAGCGAGCGCCTTGATCTCGGCGCGCACGGCATCCAGCTTCTGGCGCGCTTCGCGTTCCTGCGCGGCCGTCTTCGGATCGGCCGCATCGGGCCCGGCATGGACAACCGCCGCGCCTAGCGCGAGCACGATCGAGAGCGCGACGCGAACGATCAAACCGCGAGCTCGGCCAGGTTGTGCCCGGTCATCTCCGGCGGCTGCGGCAAGCCCATCAGCGCGAGCACGGTCGGCGCGAGATCGCGCAGCGATCCGTGCTGCAGCGTCGCCTTGCGGCCGACGTAGACGAGCGGCACCGGCCCGACCGTGTGCTGCGTATGCGGCACGCCGTTGGCGTCGAGCATCTGCTCGAGGTTGCCGTGGTCTGCCGTGATCAGCATCTCGCCGCCGGCCGCCACGATGGCCCGCTCGAGACGGCCGAGCGCAACGTCCACCGCTTCGACGGCCTTGATCGCCGCCGCCTCGATGCCGGTGTGGCCGACCATGTCGGCGTTCGCGATATTGCAGACGATGAAGTCGAAGCGGTCCGCGGCAATCGCCTCGACGAGCCTGTCGGTGACCTCGGCGCAGCTCATTTCGGGTTTGAGGTCGTACGTCGCGACATGCGGGCTCGGCACGAGGATGCGCTCCTCGCCGGCGTACGGCGCTTCGCGGCCGCCGGAGAAGAAGAACGTCACGTGCGCGTATTTCTCGGTCTCGGCGATGCGCAGCTGCTTCAGGCCGAGGGCTGCGAGATATTCGCCAAGCGAGTTGTGCATCGACTGCGCCTGGTACGCGATCGCGGTGACGGCAAGGCCCTGCTCGTAACTCGTCAGCGAGACGAACGCGGACAACGCGATCCTGCGCGGACGCGCGAAGCCGGTGAAGTCCGCGTCGACGAACGCGTGCGACAGCTCGCGCGCACGATCGGCACGGAAGTTCATGAAGACCATCGCGTCGCCGTCGGCCACCGGAACGCCGCTGCCGACGACGGTGGGCTTGACGAACTCGTCGTTCTCGTCGCGCGCGTAGGCGAGGTCGAGCGCTTCGACCGCGCTTTTCGCATGCAGCGGCGATGCGGCATCGGCGACCGCGTCGTAGGCGAGCCGGACGCGATCCCAGCGCTTGTCACGATCCATCGCGAAGTAGCGGCCGCTGACGCTCGCGATCCGCGCGCCCGCGATCGCAGCGCATTTTACCTCGAGCTTTTCCAGCGACGGGCGCGCGCTCCGCGGCGGCGTGTCGCGGCCGTCGAGGAACGCATGCACGGCGATGCGCGAGACGCCGCGGTGCGCGGCGAGGTCGAGCATCGCGAAAATGTGGTCCTCGTGGCTGTGCACGCCGCCGGGTGACACGAGGCCCATGATGTGCAGCGTGCCGCCGTTCGTCCTCGCCGCGTCGCAGGCGCCGGCGAGCGCGGCGTTTTCGAAGAACGAGCCGTCCTTGATCGCGGCGTCGATGCGGGTCAGGTCCTGGTAGACGATCCGGCCCGAGCCGATGTTCATGTGGCCCACTTCGGAATTGCCCATCTGGCCGTCCGGAAGGCCGACGTATTCGCCGTGCGTCTCGACGAGCGTGTGCGGATACGTCGCCAGCAGATGCCGCCAGTTCGGCGCGTTCGCCTTCGCGATGGCGTTGTGGGCCGAATCCTCGCGATGGCCCCAGCCATCGAGGATCAGGAGAAGGACGGGACGCGGTCGCGCCATCAGGTGCGCCATTCAGGGTTCCGGAGGGATTCTTCTGCCGCCATGCTAGCGGAGCGCCCGCGGCCGGGCTATTGCGGACCGCGGACGCGAATAAACCGTTTCGCCGGCGGCGGCATCGACGAGCCCGAATCCCGTCCATCCGATCGAACCCGTTGCGCTACCCGGAGCCGACCATGAAACGAGCCATTCCCACCCTCGCCGCCGCCCTCTCGCTCGCCCTCGCCTCCGCTGCCTTCGCGCGCGGCATCGACGTCGACAAGGTCAACGGCTCGATCCACATCGAGAACGGCCAGCAGGCCGGCGAGCTCTCGACCGTCAACGGCAGCATCCGCGTCGAGACCGGCGCGACCGCGGACAAGGTCTCGACCGTCAACGGCGGCATCGAGCTCGGCGACAACGTCGCGGTCGAGTCCGTCGAGACGGTCAATGGCGGCATCGAGCTCGGCCAGGGCGCGCGCGTCGCGCGCACGGTCGAGGCGGTCAACGGCCACATCCAGCTCGCGCATGGCGCCGACGTCGCCGGCAAGGCGTCCAACGTCAACGGGCGCATCACGCTCGACGGGGCGCACGTCGGCGGCGGCATCGAGACGGTGAGCGGCGATGTCGAGATCGGCGCGAACTCGCGCGTCGAAGGCGGCTTGCTCGTCGAGAAGCCGCACGGGTTCTCGTGGGGCAAGAACAAGAACCCGCGGATCGTGATCGGGCCGCACGCGGTGGTCGACGGCACGCTCGATTTCCGGCGCGACGTAGATCTTTACGTGAGCGATACGGCGAAGGTCGGCACGATCACCGGCGCGACGGCGAACAGGTTTTCGGGCGATCACCCGTAATCGAGCTTCTCCGTTCGGTTCTCGCGCCGTTCCCCCTCCCGCACCGCGTGCCGTTCCTCATCTCCCGCACCGCGTGCCGTTCCCCCTCTCCCGCTTGCGGGAGAGGGCTGGGGTGAGGGCAATCTTGTCGAACCGCTGCACCGCGCCTGCCCTCACCCTACCCTCTCCCGCAAGCGGGAGAGGGGAAAAGCCCCCCACTTAACTTCACGCTAATGGCGCTGCGAACTCGCGCACGACAGAATCGTCTCCCTTCGAGAACGATCCCCGGAATTGCCGAATGCGCCATCTCGCGCTGCTCGCCGCACTCGCCCTGACCCTCGCCGCCTGCGGCAAGCAGGAACCCGCGCCGCCCGCGCAAACGTCGACGCAACCCCCCGCGCCGCCGAAGCCGGCGCCCACCGTGCCGAGCGTGGAAGGAAAATCCTCGCCCGACATCACGGCCGAGGATTTCGCCGCGCGCGTCAAGAAGATCTCCGGCGACGCCTTCGAAGGCCGCAAGCCCGGCACGATCGGCGAGCGCATGACGACGGCCTGGATCAAGGATCAGTTCGAGCAGGCGGGCCTGAAGCCCGGCAACGGCGGCAGCTGGTTCCAGACGGTACCGATGATCGAGACGACGCTGCAGGACCCCGAACGCGTCACGCTCGATGTCGCGACGGCGAACGGCGACGAACGCTTCGCGTATCGAACCGACATGATCGTCAACACGCTCGACGCGAGCCGCGACGTTTCGATCGAAGGCGCGCCGAGCGGGGGCGCGGTCGACGGCGTCGGCGCACCCGAGCAGAACTGGAACGACTCCGCCGGGCTCGACGTCAAGGGCAAGACCGTGATCGTGCTGGTCAACGATCCCGGCTGGGGCAACGGCGACGCGACGCTGATCAAG
>CALFNI010000117.1 GCA_937902695.1 uncultured Rhodanobacteraceae bacterium | reverse complement strand
GCATCTGCAAACCAGGCCTGGATCGCCGTGTGCACCGCCGCCTCGGCGACGCCGGCATGACGGCGCATCACGGCGACATAGCCGTCGTCCGGCGCGGCCGACTCGGAAAGCATCGCCGGCAGCCAGATCATCTCCTTGTACGGGTACGTGAAGTGCGGCGGCATCACGCCGATCACGATCGCCGGCGCCGAATTGACGCGCACGGCGCGGCCGACGATCGCGGGATCGCCGTTGTAACGCTGCTGCCAGACATCCCACGAGAGCATCGCCACCGGCGCTGCGCCGGGACGCTCGTCCTCTGCGGTGAAGTCGCGGCCGAGCAGCGGCGCGACGCCGAGCACGCGCCAGAGATTCGCCGTCACGCTGGCACCGTCGAAGCGTTCCGCGTTGTCCATGTCGCTCAGCGTCACGGTCGAGCGCGTGAAGCCGCCGACGTCGGCCTTGCCGTCGAGCACGCGACGCAGCGCGATCAGATCCTTCGATGCGACGTCCTGGATGTCGTCGCCCGAATGCGGCGTGACGAAGCCCGCGCTCAGCAGCTGATCCGGTGCCGGGAACGGCAGCGGCCGGAGCACGAACGTGTTCACCATGACGAGCATGAAGATCGTGCAGGCGAGGCCGACGCCGAGCACGGCGACGACCAGCGCGGAGAAGCTCGGCCGGTTCGCGATCGCGCGGAACGCCGCCTTGAGCTCGGCGCGCATGGCGGCGATGACTTCGACGATTGCAGGCATCGTGATCTCCTCAGCTCAGCGCTTCGCGCGGCGCGACGGCCGACGCGCGTCGCGCCGGCACCAGACAGGCGAGCAGCAGCGTCGCGAGCAGGAGCGCGCTGACGCCGCCGAGCGTGACCGGATCGCCGGCCGGCACGCCGTAAAGCATGCTTCGCGCCGCGCGCGTCGCGGCGAGCGCCAGCACGATGCCGGCGGCGATGCCGGCGCCGCCGATCGAAAGGCCGCTGCCGAGCACGAGCCGTGCGATGCCGCGGCGCGACGAGCCGAGCGCCTGGCGCACCGCGAACTCGTGCGTGCGCTGGCCGACGACGAACGCCATCAGGCCATAGACGCCGCTGACGGCGAGCACGAACGCGATCGCCGAGAAGGCGCCGAGCAGCAGCAGGCTGAGGCGCCGGCCGGCGAGCGAATCGGCGCGCACGTCGGCGAGCGCGTGCAGGCTGTACGGGATGCCGACCGCGTCGCGCTGCAGCGTCGCACGCAGCGCATCGATGAGCGCGCCGGGCGGCAGCGCGGAGCGCACCACGATGTTGAATTCGGCCGCGGCAGACGGATGCTGGGCGAAATCAACGTAGACCGAGCCGCGCGGCGCGCGGTCGAGGCGGCGCTCGCGCACGTCGCCGACGATGCCGACGATCGTCAACGGGCGCAGGTCGCCGTCCATGTTGCCCATCTGGATGCGCTTGCCGATCGGATCGGTGTCCCCGAACGCGGCGTGCGCGGCGGCGGCGCTGAGCAGCGCGACGTGCGTGCCCTCGAGCGTGTCGCCGGCGTCGAACGCGCGGCCGCGCAGCAGCGGAATCCCGGTCGCCTTGAAATAACCGGCGCTGGCGACGCGGTATTCGGCGTAGCCGATCGACGGCGGCGCGTGCTGGATGTCGGTGACGCTGCCGTCCCAGAACGCGCCGTCGGGTGCGCTCGCCGAGAGCGGCAGCGCGCTGACGCCGCCGACGGCGGCGACGTCCGGCAAGGCTTCGAAGTCGCGCATCAGCTCCTGATAGCGCCGCACGGTTTCGCTCGCGGCCGTCGCGTCGCGCGTCCACGGCTGCGACACCTGCACGCTGACCGCGCCGTCGGGCTCGAAGCCGGGATCGACCGCGAGCAGTGCGAGGAAGCTTCGCGCGAGCAGCCCGGCGCCGATCAGCAGCACGGTGGTGAGTGCCGTCTGGCCGATCAGGAGCGCCGTGCGCGTGCGGATGTGCGTGCGCCCGGCGGACATGCCGCGGCTCGATTCGCGCAGCTCGCCGACGGGATCGTTGCGGCGCGTGTTGAGCAGCACCGAACCCGCGACGATGAGCGCGATGACGACGGCCGCAACGAGGCTCGAGGCCACGAGGCCGCCGCCGAGCGCGATCTCGTCCGCGCGCGGCAATGCTTCGGCCGCGATGCGAACGAGCGCGTCGATCGCGAGCTTCGCCGCGCCGAGCGCGACGGCGACCGCGCCGAAGGCGATCAGCAGGCTTTCGATCAGGACCTGGCTTGCGAGCCGCGCACTGCTCGCGCCGAGCGCGGCGCGCACCGCGAGCTCGCGCGTGCGCGCGCCGTTCAGCGCGAGCAGCAGGTTCGTCGTGTTGATGATCGCGATCAGCAGCAGGAATGCCGTGCCGGACGCGAGCAGCAGCAGCGCGTTGCGGGTGGGCGCGGCGATCGCTTCGCGGAGCGGCGTCAGGTCGAAGCCGACGGCGTCGATGCCGTCGCCGAAGCGCGCCTTGAGGGTGTGCGCGAGCGTCGTCGCGGCGAGCCGCGCAGGGCCGAGCTCGCCGGCGGCGCGCAGGCGCGCGATCGCCGCGAAGTTGTGCGCGGTCCGCGACGGATACGGCGCGTCGAGATTCGGCGTCCACGCCACGGCTT
>CALFNI010000116.1 GCA_937902695.1 uncultured Rhodanobacteraceae bacterium | reverse complement strand
GCTGATCGAGGCGCTCGTCATCGTCACGATCGTGATCTTCCTGTTCCTCGGCAGCCTGCGCGCCGTGATCATTCCGGTCGTCGCGATGCCGCTCTCGCTGATCGGCACGTTCTTCGTGATGCTCGTGCTCGGCTATTCGCTGAACCTCCTGACGCTGCTCGCGCTCGTGCTGGCGATCGGCCTCGTCGTCGACGACGCGATCATCGTCGTCGAGAACGTCGACCGCCACATGAAGGAGGAGGGCAAGTCGCCGCTCGAAGCGGCATTGCTCGCCGCGCGCGAGCTCGGCGGACCGATCCTCGCGATGACGGTCGTCCTCGTCGCGGTGTACGTGCCGATCGCTCTCCGCGGCGGCCTTACCGGCGCGCTCTTCATCGAGTTCGCCTTCTCGCTCGCCGGCGCGGTCACGGTGTCCGCGATCATCGCGCTGACGCTCTCGCCGATGATGTGCTCGCGCTTCTTCTCGAGCGATCAGGAGAGCGGCAGGTTCGTCAAGTACATCGATCGCGTGTTCGATCGCGTGCGCTACGGCTATCAGCGCATGCTGCACGGCGCGCTCGCGACGTACAGCGTCATGGTCGTCCTCGGCGTGCTCATCTTCGGCGCGACGGCGCTGGCCTGGGTGACGGCGCAGAACGAGCTCGCCCCCGAGGAAGACCAGGGCTTCATCTTCTACCAGCTCAACGGCCCGCCGAACGCGACGGCGCAGCAGATGCTCGGCTACTCCCAGCAGATGTTCGCGATCGGCAAGACGCTGCCGGAGTACGAGATGATGTTCCAGATCATCTCGCCCGGCACCGGCTTCGGCGGCATGCTGTTCACGCCGTGGGAAAATCGCTCGAAGAACGCGCATGCGCTGCAGCAGGAGCTGCAGGCCAAGTGGGGCGCGATCGCCGGCGGCCAAGTGTTCGCGTTCCAGCTGCCGCCGCTGCCGGGCGCGCAGGGTGCGCCGATCCAGGTCGTCATCAACACGACGGAATCGCCGCAGGCGCTCAACGAAGTGACGCAGGCCGTGCTGCAGAAGGCCAAGGACAGCGGCAAGTTCTGGTTCGTCGACACGGACCTGAAGCTCGACAAGCCGCAGTCGACCGTCGAGGTCGACCGCGACATGATCTCGACGCTCGGACTCACGCAGCAGGACGTCGGCAGCGCGCTCGGGGCGGCGCTCGGCGGCGGCTACGTCAACTACTTCTCGATTGCCGGCCGGTCGTACAAGGTGATCCCGCAGGTGCTGCAGGCCGACCGCCTCAATCCGGACCAGGTGCTCGACTACTACGTGCGCGCGCCCGACGGCAGCGTCATCCCGGCATCGACGGTCGCCTCGCTGAAGAACCACGTCGTGCCGCGTTCCATCAACCGGTTCCAGCAGCTCAATTCATCGACGATCTCCGGCGCGAGCGGCATGTCGCAGGGCGAGGCGCTGAAGTTCT
This sequence comes from uncultured Rhodanobacteraceae bacterium, assembly GCA_937902695.1. Classification (GTDB taxonomy): domain Bacteria; phylum Pseudomonadota; class Gammaproteobacteria; order Xanthomonadales; family Rhodanobacteraceae; genus Dokdonella_A. The sequence goes on along the minus strand of CALFNI010000116.1, from coordinate 989 downwards.
TCAAGGACGCGCTCGCCGAGGTCGCGCCGAGCGGCTACTCGCTCGACTATTCGGGCCAGTCGCGCCAGTTCGTGCAGGAATCGGGCGGTCTCGCGGCGACGATGGCGTTCGCGCTGATCATCGCGTTCCTCGCGTTGGCGGCGCAGTTCAACAGCCTGCGCGATCCGATCGTGATCCTGTTCTCGGTGCCGATGGCGCTGTTCGGCGCGCTGATCTTCGTGAACCTCTTCGCGAGCATCAACATCTACACGCAGGTGGGCCTCGTCACGCTGGCGGGCCTCATCTCCAAGCACGGCATCCTGATCGTGCAGTTCGCGAACGAGTCGCAGCGCGCGGGCATGAGCAAGCGCGAGGCGATCGAGCACGCGGCGGCGGTGCGTCTGCGCCCGATCCTGATGACGACGGCGGCGATGGTGCTCGGCGTCGTTCCGCTCGTGATCGCGTCGGGCGCCGGCGCCGCGGGCCGCTTCAACATGGGTCTCGTGATCGCGGCCGGCCTCTCGATCGGCACGCTGTTCACGCTCTTCGTCGTGCCGGGCGTCTACATGCTGCTGGCGGCCGATCACCACGCCGAGAAGACGAAGGACGTCGGCGCGGGGCTCGACGAACCCCTGCCGCAAACCTGATCGACACGCTGCGCCGCCGTCCGGCGGCGCAGCACGTTCGACGATGAACACGCCGCACGAATCGCAACTCGGCCGAAGTGCAGCGTATCCGGATCGCTACGATCCCGGGCTTCTCTTTCCGATTCCGCGCGCGGCGCAGCGCGAAGCGCTCGGCATCGGCGATCCCTTGCCGTTCCACGGCGTCGACGTGTGGAACGCGTACGAGCTCTCCTGGCTCGATGCGCGCGGCAAGCCCGAAATCGCGCTCGCCGAGTTCCGCTTTCCGGCATCGACGCCGAACATCGTCGAGTCGAAATCGTTCAAGCTCTATCTCGCGAGCTTCAACCAGGAACCTCTGGCGAGCGCGGACGCGTTGCGCGAGCG
>CALFNI010000115.1 GCA_937902695.1 uncultured Rhodanobacteraceae bacterium | reverse complement strand
ACGCGAACGTCGAATGCGTCGAGCCCGGCGGAAACACCTTCGGATTGATCAGCTCCTCGCGCGCCCAGATGCCGGCCAGCGGATTGAGGCCGTTGGTCAGGGCCTTGCCGAACACGAGCACGTCGGGCTTGACGCCGAAATGCTCGATCGACCAGAGCTTGCCGGTGCGAAAGAAGCCCATCTGGATCTCGTCGACGACGAGCAGGATGCCGAACTTGTCGAGCACGCGCTTCAGGCCCGTGAAGAAGTTCGACGGCGGAATCACGTAGCCGCCGGTGCCCTGCACGGGCTCGACATAGAACGCGGCGTACTCGCACTGTCCGGCCTTCGGGTCCCAGACGCCGTTGTATTCGGTCTCGAACAGGCGCTCGAACTTCGCGACGCAATACTCGCCGTACTCCTCCTTCGACATGCCCTTCGGGCCCCGGAAGTGATACGGAAACTCGATGAACTGCGCGCGATCGAAATGGCCGTAACGGCGGCGATACCGATACGACGACGTGATCGCCGAAGCGCCGAGCGTGCGTCCGTGATAGCCGCCCTCGAACGCGAACACGAGGCTCTTGCCATTCGACGCGTTGCGCACGAGCTTCAGCGAATCCTCGACCGATTGCGAGCCGCCGACGTTGAAATGCACGCGCCCGTCGTTGCCCCACTTCCGCTTCGCATCCTCGGCGATGATCTTCGCGAGCTCGATCTTGGTCGGATGCAGGTACTGGCTCGCGACCTGCGGCAGCGTATCGATCTGGCGCTTCAGCGCATCGTTGAGTCGCGCATTGGCGTAGCCGAAGTTGACCGCCGAATACCACATCTGCAGATCCAGGAACGGCGTGCCGGCCCCGTCGTAGAGGTAGCTGCCCTCGCAGCGCGCGAAGATCTTCGGCGGCTCGGAGTAATGCACGGTGTCGCCGAACGAGCAGTAGCGTGCTTCGTCGGCGAGCAGCTCGGCGTCGCTCGCGCGCAGCGTCTTCTGCTTGGAATTGTCGTAGTTCATCGAGGCTCGGCTCCAGGCAACGGCATGCATTGTGATACGCGCCGTGCGGGCGCGGAAAGTCTCGTCGCGAAATCGGGACCGGTCGACGCGGCGCGCGACCTAGGCCGTCTGCGCCGCGTCGCTGACGTGCGCGGCGATCTCGCCGGCGATCAGCGTCGGCAGCAGGTCGGACGCGTCGCCGAACCCGGTCACCGGCACGTAGGCGATGCCGGCCGAGCGGCAATGCTCGATCAGGCGGTGCTTGGCGAAAACGAGATCGGCCTCGCCGGCGACGCAGAAATCCGAGGCGCCGTCGCCCACCAGCAGCACGCGGCGCTTCTCGTCGCGCGCGCGTCCGGCGCAGGCGCACTTGCAGTTGCCCATCGCGATGCGGCAGCTCGGGCTGCCATGCGGAAAATCGAGGCGCCAGGTGCGTGCGCCGGTCGCTTCGAGGCGGTTGGCGATGATCGGCAGCCGGCCGAGCCCATGGCTTTCGAGGATGCGGCGAATCGCGTAATCGAGCCCGTCGCTGACGACCGCGAGCGGAATGCCCGCGGCCTCGGCCTCGGCGACGAACGCCGGGAACGCGCGGTCGATCATCATGCCGTCGAGGTGCGCGTCGATCTCTTCGCGGCTCGCGTCGAGCAGGGCGACCTGCTCGGCCATGCAATCGTGGGAGCCGATCTCGCCGCGGCGCCAGGCCTGTTCGATCGTCTGCCAGCCCGGGCGCGCGAAGCGCTCGAGCAGCGAGTCGGTGATGTCCTCGACGGAAACGGTGCCGTCGAAATCGCAGAGAATCGTCCAGTGGGACACGTCGTATCCTATGGCGTCGGCTTTCCGACGGCTCCGAAAATCGTAAGTTCAGCTTCTTTCGCGCCCCTTTCCGCCGCGCCCCACCCCGCCAAACCCGGTCTCCCCGCGGGTTCAGCGCGTGAATCGTACCAGCACGCGCTGCCCGATCCGGAACTCGCCGCCCTCGAGCGCGAGGACGCACGTGACGTCGTGGGCACCCGCGCGCTCTTCCGCATCGTCGGTCAGCCGGCTCGGACCAAACACCTCGCCGACCCGGAGCACCTTCGCCGGATACGCCGTGCCCTCGTCCGAATCACGCACGACCTCGGCGCGCATGCCGGGCTTGATCTTGTCGACATAGGCCTCGTTGAGCTCGGCGCGCACGATGCGCCGGCGGTCCGGCAGGATGCGGAAAAGCTCCGTCGCGGCGGCCGTCGAGACGACGTCGCCGACGTGCGCCGAACGATGCACGATGCGGCCGGCGACCGGCGCGGTCAGCGTCAGCGCGTCGAGCTCGGTGCGCGCCGAATCAGCCTGCGCGCGCGCGACCTTGACCGCGGCCTCGGCCGCGCCGATCTCGGCCTTCAGCACGGCGAGCGTGGTCGCGGATTCGTCGGCCGATTGTCCTGTCGCGGCGCCGGCGCTCGCCGCTTCGCCGACGCGCTTGGCTGCGTCTTGCGCAGCGGGCAGCTTCGCCTTCAGCACCGCGACGCGCGCCTCGGCTTCGGCGCGTCCCGCTTCGGCGATTTCGACCGCCGAGCGCGCCTGTCGGGCATCGAGCTTGGCGAGCACGGCACCCGCTTTCACGTCATCGCCGTCCTCGACCGCGACCTCGACGATGCGCCCGTCGCGCGGCGCGGTCACGCGCACGAGCCCGCCTTCGACGTCGATCTCGCCGCGTGCCATCGCGAGATACCGCGATTCGGTCGCAGGTGCACCGGCGCTCTCGCCGCTGCTGCATGCGCTCGCGGCAAGTGCCGCGGCGAGCGCGAACGCGAGCGCAGCCGAGCGACGGCCGCGCCCCATGCGCATTGCAAACGGTCGAATCCGCGCCTGCATGCAGGCGAGCATACACAAGCGCGCGATCGCGCTGCAGCTCAAGCCAGCACCCGCGCGGCGGAGAATGCGACCATGAGCACGACGGCTGCCAGCGGCGGCCAGCGCAGGCGCTCCAGCAGCACGAACGC
>CALFNI010000114.1 GCA_937902695.1 uncultured Rhodanobacteraceae bacterium | reverse complement strand
CCGACGGCGGCGGTCGAACCCGTCACGCCGCCCGCCCCCGCGGCGCATGGGTGACGTGACGTCATGATCGGCTTCGCGCTGCTCGCCATCTCCGTGCTGTTCGGCGTCTCGCTCGGACTGCATCTGCACGCGTCGTATGCCGACGCGCTGCGCGGTTTCAACTGGCGTCGCCTCGGCGCCGCGCTGCTGCTCGGCATCGCGGCATGGTCGGCGTCGGCGCTGCTCGATACGTCGGCAAGCGTCGCGCCGATCGCGAGCGGGCGTCATTCCTGGCTCGTCCTGCTCGCGCTCGTCGTTGCGGTGGCCGCGTCGTTCGCGGGCTTGCGCGTCGCGACACGCCACGGCCGCGCGTGGCGCATCGGCGCGGGGCTCCTCATCGGCAGCGGCATCGCGCTCGCGGCGTGGCTCAACCTCGTCGCCGGCACGCCGGACGCCGCGGGCGTGCGCGTGGCGTCGGGTGCGCTCCTCGCGATCTGCGGCGCCGCCGCCGGTATCGCACTCTACCCCGTCTCGCGCGCCGCAGGGCTTGCGCGCGCGGCCGCCATCGTGCTCGTCACGACCGGCTGTCTCGCCGGCACGTTGCGCATGGCCGGTGCCGAGCCGACGATCGACCTGCTGCCGGCGGGCATCCATGCCGATACGTTCGCGCTGCTCGCCTGTGCCTACGCGAGCTTCCTGCTGCTGCTGCTGATCGAGCGCGATGCGCGCCGCGAAGCCGACGATCTCAGCGCGTCGCTCAGGCGCGCGAACGAGGATCTCATCGAGTTCGAGCAGCGCGATCCGGTCACGCTGCTGCGCAATCGCGCACAGTTCTCGCGGCGCATGACCGCGCTGTTCGAGCACGTCACGCGCCGCCACGGCATCGCGGCCGTCGCCGTGTTCGGCATCGACGCGCTCTCGCTCGTCAGCGACGCGTACGGCGCAACCGCCGCCGACGAAGCGCTCCGCATCGTCGCCGGCCGGCTCCTCGCGCGCGTGCGCGACGATCGCGCGGGCTGCCTCGGCGCCGGCGAGCTCGCTGTCGTGCTGACGCGGTTCCACGACATCGGCGAGCTGACTGCGAGCGTCGAGTCGATGCTCGATGCGCTGAGCCAGCCGATCCTGATCGGCGACGAAACGGTGCACCTCTCGATCTGCGCGGGCTTCGCCGTGCATCCGTACGACGGCGAAGGCCTCATGCCGCTGACGCGCGCGATCCACGCGATGCAGCGCGCCCGGCGCAGCGGCCGCAAGCAGGTCTGCATGTTCGATGCCGCGCTCGACTGCGCGCTCGAACGCGATCTTCGCGTGCAGAACGGCCTGCACCGCGCGCTGGCGAATCACGAGTTCGTGCTGCACCTGCAGCCGAAATGCGACGTGCACACCAGCGCGATCGTCGGCGCGGAGGCGCTACTGCGCTGGGATTCGCCCGAAGGCATCATCGCGCCGAACGAGTTCATCGGCGTCGCCGAGCGGCACGGCCTCATCAAGGATATCGGCTGGTTCGTCATCGAAGAGACGTGCCGGATGGTGCGGCGCCTTCGCGAACGCAACATCGTGCTGCCGCTGGCGGTGAATCTCGCGCCCGCGCAGTTCGCCGATCCGGGGCTCATTCCGCGGCTCTGCGAAACGGTCGCGCGGCATGGCGTGTCGCCGGGCTCGCTCTGCCTCGAGATCACCGAGAGCATGGCGATGGAGAACGCCGAGCACATGGCCGCGGTGCTGCAGACCCTGCACGCGCTCGGCTTCCGCATCGCGATGGACGATTTCGGCACGGGCCACTCGAGTCTTTCCAAGCTCGTGTCGCTGCCCGTCGACGAGCTCAAGCTCGATCGCTCGTTCATCATCGACATCGAGACCGATCCGCGCCGGCGCAGCATCGTGCAGGCGATCATCGAGCTCGCGCACGCGTGCGGCTGCACGGTCGTCGCCGAAGGCGTCGAGACGCGCGGCCAGGCGATGCTGATCGCCGGGCTCGGCGCCGAGCTTGCGCAGGGATTCCACTGGCATCGGCCGATGCCGTGCGCGGCGTTCATCGATCTCGTCGAGCACAAGGTGCTGCGCGAGACGCGCCTGAAGCTTATTTCCGCTGCATAGCGGGAGCGGCCGGTCGCGCGCGTCCGCGTCGCAACGGACCGTTACGGATCGAACCCGTTCGCGAAGATCGTCTCGTGGCGATCGCGCCACCACGCGATGAGGTCGCGCATCCCGCTGGTGGCGCTCAACGCGACTGATGTGGATACGACGAGTGCTCTCGCGGCCGCTCGGCGAGCGTTGCAGGAGGAAGATCGGCGCGGCGGATCGTCACGTTCGCCGCCGCGGGACGCGGCTAGCGGTCGAAGCCGTCGCCGAACAGTGGATCGGGCGGCGGCGCGTCGGGATTGCGCGCGCAGTCGTAGGTCAGCGGGATCGGCGCATCGGCGGCGACGACTTCGAAATCGCTGGCCTGCACGCCGTACAGCGAATGCGAGTCGATCGAGAGCTCGTCCCATTTGTGCGTCGTGTACGTGTCGACTTCGCCGGTCAGCGGCAGGTTGCCGCCGTCGGCGAGGAACATGCCGTATTTCTTGAGGCCGCGAAGCAGCGCACGCACGGCGGCATTGCTCGAGAAGGCGTCGATGTCGAACGATGCCTTCAAACGGAACCGCGAGCCGTACGGAATCGCATATTGATCGGTGTTCGACGGTCCGCCGGCGTGCGAGGCCGGATGCACGTATTCGTTCGCCTTCATGCGCGCGTTCGGCAGGATGAAGCGGATCGCGTGGCCGATGTCGCCGCCGGACTGGATCGCGGCGTAGACCTCGTCGGCATTGAACAGCAGCGGCGCCACCGGAAAGCCGGCTGCGTCGACGCTCGTGCACTGCTCGCCGCGGCCGTTCGCGGGATAGATGCGCGTCAGATCCCAGCGGACCGCGCACTGCGTCTGCAAGCCTGCCGAGACGACGTTGGCGCGATAGGCCTCGTACAGCGCCTGGCCCTGGACGACGAACAGATGGCAGTCTTCGCCTTCGTTGTCGCACGAGTAGTCGTTGGATCCCTCGATCGCGCCGCCGGGCGGAAGCGGGAACGGCACGGCGCCAGGATCGTCGCAATCGGGCGAGTAGTACTCATCGTACGGAAAACCGATGTTCGCGACCGTCGGCGCCGACGCGTCCGCATGCATCACGGCCATCGAGAAATCGATCTGGAACGCGGTCGATCCGGTGCCCCAGCCGCCATGCGATTGCAGCCACGCGATCATCTCATCGGACGATGCGGCCTTGAGGTTCTGCGCGCTGACGTCCTGGTTCCAGATCGCGCCCGGCGGAAAACGCGGCAGCGGCTCCGCCGATGCGCCGATCGTCACGAGCGCCAGCAACGCGGCGGGAAGAATGATTCGCATGGCACGGTTCGTCGCGGAAAGCATGGAAAAAAGCCTAGCGCGGCGAGGCGCAAGTTCCTTGGCCAATAGTGTGAATACCGTCACGCAATGGGCGATGGCGTACCGCTTTACCAGACAAGATCGCTCGGCACGTCGTCTTCGGACGCATTTTCCATCGGGTCGCAAAGGAGCACGAGCGAATCCGCATCGATGTTGCCCGCGGCTTTTGCTGTGGCGGCATCGACGATCATGTAGCGGCCGGCGAGCTGCACGATACCCAGTTCGCCGCCGTTTAGACGCGGCAGCTGCGCCGGCGTGACGTAGACGCGGCGGATCTTGTTGGCGTGCGGGAAGTGCCGTGCGATGTCGGCGTCCTCGGCGTTCTGCGCCTTGCCGTCGAGAAGCTGCATGAGACGCTGGCGGCGCTCCTTCTTCTCGCGAGCGCGCTGCTCGGCTTCGCGTTGCGCGCGATCGCGATCGGCGCGCTCGGTGCTGTCGCGGATCGCATAGGCCTTCGCGAGATCAATCTCGCTGCGCTCGCGCTGCTGCGGCGCGGACCGGTGCGGCGCCGGCCTGTGCGGCGGCTTCGCCTGCTCGGCCTTGAACTTGCGGGCAAGGCCGCTCTTCAGCAACTGATCGCGCAACGACTCGGACATGACGTACGGTTGTTTCGGTGATCTCAATAATGCGGCGGTGGCGGCTCGTCGCGCGCGTCCTGCTGCAGCGCCGTGCGCACGCCGGAAAGCTCGACGCGCAGGCGTTCCAGCGCAAGCCGCATGTCGTTCAGCACGCGGTCGTGCCGGGATACCGTCGCGTTGAGCGTCGCCATCGTATCGTCGACGAACGCGAGGCGCACCTCGAGCTCGTTCAGGCGTTCTTCGAGCGCATCGGCCATCGCGCTAGCCCGGCAGGCGTTCGATGAGATGACGGCCGTGGCGCGCGCCGGTCAGGCCTTCCGCCTCGCGCGCGGCGAGCGCGAAATCGGCGGCGGCCATTTCCTGCACGAGCGCGTCGAACGACGTCTTCGGCGTCCAGCCGAGGTGCCTGCGCGCGAACGATGCGTCGCCGAGCAGCGTGTCGACTTCGGCCGGCCGATAGTACTGCGGGTGGACGCGCACGATGGTGTCGCCCGGATTGATCTTCGAGCCCGGCTTCGTCGAGCTCGTGACGACGCCATGCTCGGCGGCGCCGTCCGCGCGGAACTCGATCTCGACGCCCATCTCGCGCGCGGCGAGCGTGACGAACTCGCGCACCGAATGCTGGATGCCGGTCGCGATGACGTAATCGCGCGGCGTGTCCTGCTGCAGGATCAGCCACTGCGCCTCGACGAAATCGCGCGCGTGGCCCCAGTCGCGCTTGGCATCGAGATTGCCGAGATAGAGGCAATGCTGGAGGCCGTGGATCACGCGTGCGAGCGCACGCGTGATCTTGCGCGTCACGAACGTCTCGCCGCGGAGCGGCGACTCGTGATTGAACAGGATGCCGTTGCAGCCGTAGAGGCCGTACGCCTCGCGGTAGTTGACGGTGATCCAGTACGCGTAGAGCTTCGCGACGCCGTACGGCGAGCGCGGGTGGAACGGCGTCGTCTCGCGCTGCGGCGTTTCGCGGACGAGGCCATAAAGCTCGGACGTCGACGCCTGGTAGAAGCGGCAGCGGTCGCCGAGGCCGAGCGTGCGCATCGCTTCGAGGATGCGCAGCGTGCCGAGGCCGTCGGCGTTCGCCGTGTATTCGGGTTCCTCGAACGAGACGGCGACATGGCTTTGCGCGGCGAGGTTGTAGATCTCGTCGGGCTTCACCTGCTGGATGATGCGAAGGAGACTCAGCGAATCGGTGAGATCGCCGTAGTGCAGGTGGATGCCGGGCTTGGTGTCGTCGAGCTCGTGGTAGAGATGGTCGATGCGCTCGGTGTTGAACGACGACGCGCGCCGCTTGACGCCGTGCACCTCGTAGCCCTTGGCGAGCAGGAGCTCGGCGAGATAGGCGCCATCCTGGCCCGTGATGCCGGTGACGAGTGCGCGTTTGTGTTCCATCGACCCTGAGCGGTGTTCGCAAAGGACGCGATGTTAGCTCAAATGGCCGATTTCCGCCGTCGTTCCCGTGCCGGCGGGAATCCATCGTCTCGGACGTTCGGGAACGAAATGGATTCCCGCGTTTCGCGGAAATGACGAGGGGACCGGCGTCTCTCAGTCGAAGCCGTTCGCGAAGATCGCATCGCCCGGCAGGAGGCCGAGCGGGCCCGGATACGCGTAACCCGGAAACACCGAAGCGAGGTCGCCGTTGCCGAGGTGGGCGGAGACGACTTCGCTCAGCACGCGGCGCGTGTCGGTGGTCGTCGCGACGTCTTCGTTCTGGAACAGCTGGCCGTCGCCGAGGCCGCCGAACGTCCCGAACAGCTGTCCGCCGCGCACGCGCCCGCCGAGCACGAGCATCGGATTGCCGCTGCCGTGGTCGGTGCCGTGGTTGTCGTTCTCGCGCACGCGCCGCCCGAACTCGCTCTGCACGCAGACGACCATGCGGTCGGCGATGCCGCTGCCGGCAAGATCGTTGTAGAGCGCCGTCAGCACCTGCGAAAGGCCGTCGACGCGCGCGGCGTACTGGTTGTTGTTCGTGCCCTGGTCGCCGGCGCCCTGGTTTTCGTGCGTGTCCCAGCCGCCGTAGTCGAGCGTCGCGACCTGGAGGCCGACATCGTGCTTGGCGACGTTCGCGATCAGCTTGGCCTGATTGGCGAGCGTGACGCCGGCGCCGGTGGTCGGATAGTTGGCGCCCGCCGACGGCGTGTAGTCGGCGAGATCGAGCGAATCGACGAGCTCCACGGTGTTGGCGGCACCGGTGCCCGCGAGCTCGAGCGCGCCCGAACCCGCGTACATCTGGTTGATCGTAATCATCGTCGAGGCCTTGTACAAAGGCTGGCCGTCGACGGTCGTGCCGCTGTTGCCGTTCGGATGGAAGCTCGACGGATCGTCGAGCGTCATCACGTCGCGCCGGCCGAGATAGCTCAGCGGCGGCGCCGAGCCCGAGGCGAGCGCCGGGATCTGCGCGCTGTCGGGCACCTGCCCGACCGATTCGAGATGCCGCGCGAGCCAGCCGGTCGACGTGCGCGTGTTGCCCGGCGTGCCGAGATCGCAGTAATCCTGCGCATCGAAGTGGCTGCGCGAGATCTGGTCGATCGGAAATCCGATGCCGTGCACGACGGCGAGCTTGCCCTGCTGGTAGAGATCGTGAAGGCCCGTCGCGGCAAAATTGAGGCCGTAGTCGCCCGAGAGCGGCAGCCCCGCCGTGGCGCCGGTCGTGCGCATGTAGAGCGTCGGCCGCTTCTGCACGTACGGATCGCGATCGGGTCCGCTGATCGGCGCGACGAGGCTCAGCCCATCCATGCCGCCGCGCAGGAACAGGTACACGACGAAATTGCTGCCGGTCCAGCTGGCTTTCGCCTTGCGCGGATCGAGGCCCAGGCGCAGCCCGCCGAGCGCGGTCAGGCAGATCGTCGAACCCTTGAGAAAAGCGCGGCGCGTCACGTTGCCCATGGCGTCGGCTCCTCAGCGGACCATGAATTGCGGGGAAAACAGGATCACGTCGATCATGCCGCGCAGCCGGTTGTACCAGTAGTTCGGGCTCGAGTTCGTGCCGTTGCCCAGCGTGTTGCCGGCCGCGCCCGTGCCTATGGCGGCGTCGGCCGGCCACATGTTGAGCGTGTCGGTGTTGCGGCACATGAAATCGCGCACCTTGGTATGCAGGTCGCTGCCGACCCATCCGTTCGTCGCGTCCGGCGCCCAGCCGAACACGCGCGTCAGCCAGAAGTCCGCGAGCTTGTTCGGCGTGTGCTGGTTCGGATCGGCCGAGAACTCGCTGAGCGTCACCGCGAGCACGTCGCCGTACGGCACGAGGCCCGTGCCGATGTTCTCGTCGATGGCCCAGTCGATCGTGCGCCACGCGTGCACGAGCGCGGTCGAGCCCATCCAGTCCTGCGAGTTGTCAGGAAAGCCGTTCGGCGCGCGCCAGTCGAACGGCCGCTCGCCGCCGCGCCGGAAGCGATCCATGAAGCGATCGCTCGACGGCGACTCGTTGTCGATGTTGCGCCGGAACACGTACTGCCAGTTGATCGCGCGCAGGCCCGACACGACCGTCTCGAACGGCCGCTTGATCTTGTTGCCGAAGTTGCCGATGTCGCGGAACGAGCCGGGACCCGCGTCGTAGAGCAGGATCGCGCGGACGACCTGCTTCAGCTGATCGGGCGCATCGACGTTCTGATAGAACACGTGCGCGGCGTTGTCGACGACGGCTTGCGGCGGATCGTCGCCGATGAAGCGCTGGGCGAGCTTCAATGCAATGTGCCGGCCCGTGCCCGGATGCTTGGCGATGCGGTCGAGGAACGTCGCGATCTCGGTCGCCGGCGGCGTGTTGGCCGGCACGAACGCGCCGAGCACCGTTTTCTGGCCGATGTCGTGCCAGGCCGTGATGAACGCCGGATGCCCGTCGTAGGCGGTGCCGTTCTGGCCGTTGCCGAATGTCCAGCCGGTCAGCGCGCGCGCCATCTCGTAGACGTCGGCATCGACGTAGCCGATGGGCTGCCCCGCGCCGTCCTCGCCGGCGGGAATCAGCGGCACGTCGGCCTGCTGCAGCTCGGGGCCGAGGTAATTGATCGCGCCGAGCGTATGCAGCTCGCAGATCTCGCGCGCGTAGTTCTCGTTGAAGCTCGGCGCGCGGTTGATGTAGTTGTCGAGGAAGTACAGCATCGCCGGCGATTCGAACGTCGCCTGCAGCATCTGCCGGAAATTGCCCAGCATGTTCTTGCGGATGACGTCGCGATCCCACGATGTCCACGTCGGCGCCGCGTAGCGGTCGTAGCCGTAGACGTTGAAATGGTTGTGCCAGAAATCGGCGAGCTGCTCGACGAGCTGCCAATGTCCGTAGATCGCGCGCACGAAGACGCCGCGCTCGCCTTCGCGGATCGGGTAGTCGCGGACGTAGGGCTGGCCCGAGACGTTGCCGTTGACCTCGTAGTCGTTCCAGAGCTGATCGAACGTCTTGTCAAGCGTCTCGTATTGCGGAATCGCGAGCAGCGCGTCGACGGTCGGATCGACGACGTTGCCGTTGCCGTCGAGCCACGGCGAGAGCTGCTCGTTGACGAAGTTCGTCAGGCGCTCGTCGTCGGTCGCGCCGAGCGATTCGAAGAACTCGATCGTCATGCTGGTCGAGTGCGGGAAGACGCCGAAGCCGAGCCGGCTGATCACGTAGGCCGCGAACGACGGCGTCAGCGCGCTCGACGTGAGACTTCCCGTTCCGGTGCCCTTCGGCGGTGCGGCGGCGCCGATCGCGCCCGCGAAAACGGCTCGACGAGCGGCACCTGCGCC
>CALFNI010000113.1 GCA_937902695.1 uncultured Rhodanobacteraceae bacterium | reverse complement strand
TCGCCAACACGTTCATCGCGGCGGCCGGGCACAACGTCGGCAAGTCGCTCGTCGAAAACGACCTCATCGACACCGCGAAGAAGATCGCTGCGGCCGCGAAGGCGCGCGGCGCCGAAGTGCCGGTGCCGACCGATGTCATTGTCGCGCCCGCGTTCAAGGCCGACGCCCGGGCGACCGTCAAGCGCGTCGAGGATGTCGCCGACAACGACATGATCCTCGACATCGGCCCCGAAACCGCGCAGCGCTACGCGGCGCTGATCGCCAAGGCCGGCACGGTCGTCTGGAACGGCCCGGTAGGCGTGTTCGAGTTCGACGCGTTCGGGAACGGCACGAAGACGCTCGCGCACGCGATCGCCGATTCGGGCGCGTTCTCGATCGCCGGCGGCGGCGACACGCTCGCGGCGATCGAGAAATACGGCGTCGAGGACAGGATCTCGTACATCTCGACCGGCGGCGGCGCGTTCCTCGAGTTCCTCGAAGGCAAGAAGCTTCCCGCCGTCGCGGCGCTCGAGGCGCGCGGATGAATGGCGCGGCGATGCCGGCGCGACGCCGGCTCGTGCTGTTCGATCTCGACGGCACGCTGATCGATTCGGAGCCCGGCATCACCGCGTGCCTCGCGCACGCGTTCGAGCGCATCGGCGCCGAGCTGCCCGCGCGCGACGTGCTGCGCTCGTGGATCGGGCCGCCGTTCCGCCAGACATTTCCGAGCGTGCTCGGCGACGACGAGGCGCGCATCGTCGCGGCGATCGATCACTACCGCGACCGCTTCGAGGACGTCGGCTGGACCGAGCACGCGATCTACGAAGGGATTCCGGAGCTGATCGCCTCGATTGCCGGGCGCGGCGACGCGCTCGCGGTCGTCACGACGAAGCCCGAGTCGCAGGCGCGGCTCATCGTCGATCACTTCCCGTTCGGCGGCGCGTTCGCGCGCGTCTATGGACCCTCCGACCGGCACGCGCATCGATCGAAGGCCGAGATGATCGCCGAAGCGCTTGCCGACTTCGGCGCACGCGCCGAGCACGCCACGATGATCGGCGATCGCCATTTCGACATCGAAGGCGCGCGCGCGAACGACGTGCGCGGGCTCGGCGTCGCGTGGGGGTTCGGCAGCATCGAGGAGCTGTGCGACGCGGGCGCGCACGCGATCGCCGCGAACCCGGCCGCCCTCGCCGAGTTGCTCGAACCCGCAATCTAGTCGCGGATCATTCCCCGCTGCCGCTTGCGCCAGAGGGCAGGTGAGGGCGCGCGGTGCAACGTCGCATCACGACGCGTCGAGCGCGTTCCGCAACGCCGTCGTATCCGCAAGCGACAGCAAGACCCAGGTCCCGTCGTCGGCGCGAAGCACGGTTACGCGCTCCCGCCCGCTCAGCACGCACAGCGCCTTGCCGCGGTTGCGCAGGCGAAACCATCCGGCCGCAAGTCCCGGCAAGCCGATGCCCCATGTGCGCAGCAAAGGCTTCAGTTCCGGATGCGCGGCCAGATCGACGATGCGAACGCCGTTCGCGCGCAGCGTCGCGAGCGGGAAGCGCTGCGTCGCGACGCCGGTGGCGACCGTGAGCGCGTCGGCGTCGAGCGTCACCGCGATGCGCCGCGTCATGCGCACGATCCACAGCGTCACCGCGACCGATATGACGAGGATGAACATTCCCGCGGCAAGCAGAGGCGCCGCCGGCGCGCCTTCCCTGTAGGCGGAGCCGAGGACGAAGGCGACGATCACGCAAGGCACGCCGAACGCGAGCACGACGAGCCACGCCAGCGCGCTGCGAGGCGAGCCCTGCAGCGGCAGCCTCCGACCTTTTTTCGACGGATCGGTCATGAGTCGGCTCCGGACCTTGTGCTAAGTTTAGCGGCTTCCCGGACAGGACTCGCACGATGGAATTGCAGCTCCGCCGCACGAAGATCATCGCGACGCTCGGCCCCGCGACCGATGCGCCCGGCATGCTCGACCAGCTGCTCGTCGAAGGCGTCGACATCGTTCGCCTCAATCTCTCGCACGGCGTGCCGGACGACCACCGCAGACGCGCTGCCGACGTGCGCGCCGCGGCGAAGCGGCTCGGCCGCGAGACGGCGATCCTCGCCGACCTGCAGGGTCCGAAAATCCGCATCGAGCGTTTCGGCGGCGGCCCTGTGCAGCTCGAGCCGAAGCAGTCGTTCACGCTAGATTGCCGCGAGAACGCGCCGGCCGGCGACGCGACGCGTGTCGGCGTCAGCTACCACGATCTCTGGCGCGACGTGAATGCCGGCGACGTGCTGCTGCTCGACGACGGCCTCATCTCGCTCGAAGTGCTCGACGTCGAAGGGCAGGAGATCCATTGCACCGTCATCAACGGCGGGCGGCTTTCCGATCGCAAGGGCATCAACCGGCTCGGCGGCGGGCTCACGGTCGCGGCGCTGTCGGACAAGGATCGCGCGGACATCGTGCTGACGGCCGAGCTCGAAGCCGATTTCCTCGCCGTCTCGTTCGTCAAGACGGCCGACGATATCGTGCAGGCGCGCAGGCTGCTTTCGGCAGCCGGCGGCACCGCGGCGCTCGTCGCGAAGATCGAGCGCGCCGAGGCGATCGACAACCTGACCGACATCGTCGAGGCGTCCGATGCGGTGATGGTCGCGCGCGGCGACCTCGGCGTCGAGATCGGCGATGCGGAATTGCCCGGCCTGCAGAAGAAGATCATCCGCGAGGCGCTGAAGTGCAACCGCGTCGTGATCACGGCGACGCAGATGATGCAGTCGATGGTCGAATCGCCGATTCCGACCCGCGCCGAGGTGCTCGACGTCGCGAATGCGGTCATCGACGGCACCGACGCCGTCATGCTCTCGCAGGAAACGGCGGCCGGAAAGCATCCGGACAAGGCGGTCGCCGCGATGCGCCGCGTCTGCCTCGGGGCCGAGCGCCAGTTCGTGCCCATCGAGGATCTCTCGCCCGAGGCGCACCGGCTCGATCGCACCGACCAGGCGATCGCCCGCGCCGCGATGTTCCTCGCCAGCCAGGTCGGCGTGCGCGCGATCATCGCGCTGACGGAATCCGGTGCGACCGCGCAATGGCTCTCGCGTTTCCGTTCGACCGTACCGATCTACGGGCTCTCGCGCGTCGCGGGCGCGCGGCGGCGCATGCTGCTGTTCCGCGACGTCAACCCGGTCGAGTTCGATCCGAAGGGCGTGAGCCCGGGGCAGGCGTCGCGCGAGGCGATCCGGCGGCTTTTCGGTCTCGGCGCGCTCGCCGAGGAAGATCGCGTCATCGTGAGGACGGGCGATCCTACGGGCCGGCTCGGCGGCACGAATACGTTGCGACTGCTCAAGGTCGGCAAGGACGGCATTGCCGAGGGGCTTGGCGATCTCTGACGCCGGCTTGATGGCGTGCGTTCTGCTTCCGCGCGGTAGACTCGGCGCATTCCTGCGAAGAGGGCGTTCCGATGTCGCGCACCGCACTCATAGCTCTGGGCATTCTCGTAACCTCGCTTGCCTCGGCGCAGATGGACCAGACGCCGCCGAAGGTCATCGCGTCCGAGCAGCTCGACAAGTACTGGGTCATGGCCAAGACGTCGGTCGACGCCGACGTGCCGAACTCCGGCCGCAACATGAACCAGCCGGGCTGCGCGACGGTGTCGTTCGTCGTCGAGAAGAACGGCACCACGTCGACGATCAAGGTGCAGCGCGTCGTCCCCGAGGGCGATCTCGGCAAGGTCGCCAAGAGCGTCGCGGCCGGTCTTCGTTTCGAGGCGACCGCGCTCAACGCGGGCAAGGACCGCGTCTTCAGCTGGCTGATCTTTCCATTCAATCTTCCGGCCGACCCCGCGGCGGGGACGGCTGTCATGAAGCAGTGCCAGATCGACAGGATCGACTGGAAGGATCGCTGAGCGTCGAAAACGCCTTTTTCGCGCGGTTCCGACGCCGTCTCGACGCACGCGCGGCGTTCAGCGGCCGGGGCGGCAACGCCGCCTGAAACGGCCTATAATCCGGCACCCTGAAAAATCATGGCCCGGTCGCGCTGGCGCGGCCGCGGCGCGCTTTTCCTTTTGCGCTAAGTCATTCCTGCATTACATCAGCGGAGCCCGTAATGAGCATCGAAGAGCTTGAAAGCATTGCCCAGGCGATGGTCGCGCCGGGCAAGGGAATCATCGCGATCGACGAATCCAATTCGACGATCAAGAAGCGTTTCGACACGGTCGGCGTGCCGAACACCGAAGAGAACCGTCGCGCGTACCGCGAGATGCTGCTGACGACGCCCAAGCTCAACGAGCACATCTCGGGCGCGATCCTGTACGACGAGACGATCCGCCAGTCGACCAAGGCCGGCGTGCCGTTCACCAAGCTCATGCTCGACGCCGGCATCCTGCCGGGCATCAAGGTCGACAAGGGTCCGCAGGCGCTCGCGGGTTTCCCGGGCGAGCTCGTCACGGAGGGCCTCGACGGCCTTCGCGACCGCCTCAACGAATACGCGCGCCTCGGCGCGAAGTTCGCGAAGTGGCGCGCGGTCATCACGATCGGCGAGGACACGCCGAGCGGCACCTGCATCGAGGCGAACTCGCACGCGCTCGCGCGCTACGCGGCGCTCTGCCAGGAAGCCGGCATCGTGCCGATGGTGGAACCCGAAGTGCTGATGGACGGCAACCACGACCTCGAAGACAGCTACGAAGTCACCGAGGCGACCCTCCGCTCGCTGTTCGGCGCGATGTACGAGCACAACATCATGCTGGAGGGGTCGATCCTGAAAGCGAGCATGGTCATCTCCGGCAAGGAATGCGCCGAGCAGGCCAGCGTCGACGAAGTCGCCGAGGCGACGATCCGCTGCCTCAAGGCTGCGGTACCGGCGTCGCTGCCTGGCATCGTGTTCCTCTCCGGCGGCCAGTCCGACGAGCAGGCGACCGCGCACCTCAATGCAATGAACCAGATGGGCCCGCATCCGTGGCCGCTGTCGTTCTCGTACGGTCGCGCGATGCAGCAGGCCGCGCTGAAGCTCTGGGGCAAGGACATGCAGGCGAACTTCGCCGAGGCGCAGAAGACCGTTGCGCTGCGCGCGAAGGACAATGGGCTTGCGGCGCTTGGGCAGTGGAAAAAAGTTGCCTGACGCGCGATCAGGATGTCATGAAAACGGGCGCTTCGGCGCCCGTTTTTGTTTGCGCAACCACGCTCGCTTGGTCATTCCGGCGAAGCCGGAATCCATTTGGCGACATCAAAATGGGTCCCGGCTTTCGGCGGGACGGCCGCGTCGTGTCGCGCCGTCATGTCTGCGCCGCGAGCCACTCGTCGTCCGACCCGTCCGGCACGCCCTCGAACAGGAACGTGGAGAGATAGCGTTCGCCGGTGTCGGGCAGCATCGCGAGGATCACCGATCCTTGCGGCGCCTTCTCGGCGACGCGGAGCGCAGCGGCGACGGTGCCGCCGGCCGAGACGCCCACGAAGATGCCTTCCTCGCTCGCGAGACGCCGCGCCGTGTCGCGCGCGAGCACTTCGTTGACGGCGTCGACTTCGTTCGGCGCCTTGCGGTCGAGAACATCGGGCACGAAGTCCGGCGTCCAGCCCTGGATCTTGTGCGGCTTCCACTCGGCCCCGGTCAGCAGCGAGGCTTCCGCAGGCTCGGTCGCGATGACTTTCACTTCGGGCCGCGCGACGCGCAGCATGTCGGCGACGCCGGTCAGCGTG
>CALFNI010000112.1 GCA_937902695.1 uncultured Rhodanobacteraceae bacterium | reverse complement strand
CGCTACTTCCTCGACAACGCCGCCGAGTGGATCCTCGAGCTCGACCGCGGCCGCGGCATTCCGTGGAAAGGCAACTATTCCTCGTGGCTCGAGCAGAAGGACGCGCGCCTCGTGCAGGAAGAGGCGGGCGAAAAGGCGCGTCGCAAGGCCATCCAGCGCGAGCTCGAATGGGTGCGCCAGGGCGCGAAGGGCCGCCAGTCGAAGGGCAAGGCGCGACTCAACCGGTTCGAGGAGCTGAACTCGGTCGAATACCAGGCGCGCAACGAGACGAACGAAATCTACATTCCGCCGGGCGAGCGGCTCGGCGATCTCGTCGTCGAGTTCAAGCACGTCTCCAAGTCGTTCGGCGACCGCATGCTGATCGACGATCTGAGCTTCAAGGTGCCGGCGGGCGCGATCGTCGGCATCATCGGTCCGAACGGCGCCGGCAAGTCGACGTTCTTCAAGCTGATCACCGGTGTCGAGAAGCCGGACAAGGGCGAGATCGTCATGGGCTCGACCGTGAAGCTCGCGTACGTCGACCAGTCGCGCGACGCGCTCGACGGCAAGAAGAACGTCTGGCAGGAAATCTCCGGCGGCGCGGACATGATCACGGTCGGCAAGTACCAGACGCCGTCGCGCGCGTACATCGGCCGCTTCAACTTCAAGGGCGCCGACCAGCAGAAGATCGTCGGCCAGCTTTCGGGCGGCGAGCGCGGGCGGCTGCATCTTGCGAAGACGCTGATGCAGGGCGGCAACGTGCTGCTGCTCGACGAGCCGTCGAACGATCTGGACGTCGAAACGCTGCGCGCGCTCGAAGAGGCGCTGCTCGAGTTCCCGGGCTCGGCGATCGTGATCTCGCACGACCGCTGGTTCCTCGACCGCATCGCGACGCACATCCTCTCGTTCGAGGGCGACTCGCACGTCGAGTTCTTCCAGGGCAACTATCGCGAGTACGAAGAGGACAAGAAACGCCGACTTGGCGACGAGGCGGCGCAGCCGCATCGGATTCGTTACAAGAAGCTGGCTTGACGACGCACGCGGACGCGTGATTTTCCCCTCTCCCGCTTGCGGGAGAGGGTTAGGGTGAGGGCAAGCGTGGTTCGCGATCGCAAGATTGCCCTCATTCGCCTCCGGCACCTTCTCCGCAAGCGGGAGAAGGAAAAGAAGGAGCGTCATGACGTTTATCGAAACGCTCAGGCAAGCCTGGCACCAAAACAAATCGCTCGTCTGCGTCGGGCTCGATCCCGAACCGTCGCGTTTTCCTGACCATCTTCGCGACAAACCCGACGCGATCTTCGAGTTCTGCCGCGACATCGTCGACGCGACCGCCGATGCCGCGTGCTGCTTCAAGCCCCAGTTCGCGCACTTCGCGGCCCGCAGTGCCGAGGACTCGCTGAAGCGGCTCATCGCGCACATCCACGCGAACCATCCGCGCGTGCCGGTCATCCTCGATGCGAAGCGCGGCGACATCGGCACGACGGCCGCGTTCTATGCTGCCGAGGCGTTCGATCGCTACGGCGCCGCCCCCCTCACCGTGAACCCGTATCTCGGCCACGCTTCGCTCGAACCGTTCC
>CALFNI010000111.1 GCA_937902695.1 uncultured Rhodanobacteraceae bacterium | reverse complement strand
GGAGGAACGAGCCGATGTATCTCGCGCACGTGTGTGCGGCGGTTGCGGCTGCACGCGGCGAGTCGGTCGACGCCGTCGCCGCGTCGACGACCGCGACGGCGCGTGCGTTCTTCGGGATCTGACTTCGCCTCTCCCGCTTGCGGGAGAGGCCGGCCGAAGGCCGGGTGAGGGAAGGTTTTTAGGCTGTCGGGGAGCGTGAACCAAGATTGCCCTCACCCTAACCCTCTCCCGCACGCGGGAGAGGGGAAAAAGCGGGGCTGGTTATTGGGGTTTGGGGGGTTCGTCTGGCTTCTTCTGGGAGTCGTCGAACCGCCCGGCGTCGCCCGGAAACACGATCGGGCTTGCATAGCCGTCGGCCGAGACCGCACTGACTCCGAAGAAAAAATCGTCGACGACGACGTTCTTCAGCGTCGCCGTCGTCGCGTTGCCGACATAGCGGCTCTGCTGCCATTGCGGCGCGGTCGTGTCGCGCCACCAGACGCGATAGCCCGCGGCGCCGGGGACGGCCTGCCATTTGACGGTGGTGTCGGTCGAAACGCCGCCGTCGATCTCGACGCCGAGCGGCGGCGCGGGCGCCGCGGCCATCGAGGCCATCGTCAGCACGTTGAGCCGCGCGACCTGCGCGAGATACGGAAAGTCGACGCCGTCGATCGTGTCGCCGTACCTGATACCATTCTCGGTGCGCACGTCCTGGTGCTGGCGCGTGTAGTTCTCGTGCGCTTCGGTGAACCGCACCGCCGGATAGCCGGCTTCGAGGAACGGCACCTGGTCGCCGCCGCGGCCGTAGCGATCCATGCGGTAGACCATGCGCACGTGGAAGTTCGTCATGTAGCGCTCGGCGATCGCGGCGATGTAGCGCGCCGTGTTGCGCGAGGGCGAATCGACTTCGCCGCCGTGATAGCGGCGGTATTTCGCCTGATCGAGCGTTTCGCTCGACTTCGTGCCCTCGGCGAAGGTGCGCACGGTCGTGTTGTCGACGACGCCGTCCTGGCCGTGCGTATTGCCGACGATGTCGTTGTTGAGATCGGCCTCGACGCGCCAGTGGTGCGCTTTCGCGTAGTCGGCGATGACCTTGCCGCCGTAGAGACCCTGCTCCTCGCCTGAGACGACGGCGAAGACGAGCGTCGCGGCGAACTTGTGCTTCGAAAGAACGCGCGCGGCTTCGATCACGGCCGCGCTGCCGGAGCCGTCGTCGTTCGCGCCGGGCGCGTCCTTCTTGGCGTCCATCACGTCGATCACGCGCGAGTCGAGATGGCCCGTGATCACGATGACACGGTCGGGATCGCCCGTGCCGCGCTGGATCGCGACGACGTCGGTCACGTCGGTCGGCTCCGGAATGCGCTTGCCGGTGAACGATTGCGACGGGGTCACGATCTCGAGGCAGCCGCCGCAGTCCTTCGAGAACGTCTCGAAGCGCGACTGCACCCAGCGGCGCGCCGCGCCGATGCCGCGCGTTTTCGACGTGGTGTCGGAGAGCGTGTGGCGCGTGCCGAAACCGACGAGCTTTTCGATCGTGGCGTGGAGCTCGGCGGGATCGACCGCGTCGGCGATCGTCGCGAGGTCGGCCGGCTCGTCGGGCGGCGGCGCCTCGGCGGCGACGGCCGCGGTGGCCGTCAGGAGGAGTGAGGCGAGGGCGATCGTCGCGCGCATCGGGATGCTCCATTGCGGCGAGTGCAGCCGCGAAGATCGCGGTTCTAGCAAAGCGTGGGCGGCGGGGCCAGCGCCGGGGGTCATCTTTACGCGGCCCTTGCGGGGCGGTGAACCAAGCTTGCCCTCACCCTGACCCTCTCCCGCGAGCGGGAGAGGGGATAACGGCATCGGGAGCGGCGTTAGAGGCTGTCGACGAGGACGATCTCGGCGTCGGAAAGCGCCTTGATCGCGATGCGCGACTCGTCGCGGATCGCCGCGCCGTCGCGGGCGGTGACCGGCACGCCGTTGACTTCGATCGAGCCGGCGGCCGGCACGAGGTACGCGTGACGGCCCTCGCCCAGCGTGTATTCGACGGTCTCGCCGGCCTTCACGGTGGCACCGAGCACGCGTGCGTCCGCGCGAATCGGGAGCGCGTCGCCGTCGTCGTCGCGTCCGCTCGCGAGCGTGACGAAGCGGCCCGAGCGGTCGCCTTTCGGGAACGGGCGCGCGCCCCACGACGGCGCGCCGCCGCGCGAATCCGGAATGATCCAGATCTGGAAGATGCGCGTCAGTTCCTTTTCGGCGTTGTACTCGGCGTGGCGGATGCCGCTGCCGGCGCTCATGACCTGCACGTCGCCGGCGACGGTGCGGCCCTTGTTGCCGAGGCTGTCCTCGTGCGAGATCGCGCCGTCGCGGACGTACGTGATGATTTCCATGTCCGCATGCGGATGCGGCGGGAAGCCGGTGCCGGCGGCGATCTCGTCGTCGTTCCAGACGCGCAGCGCGCCCCAGCCCATGCGGGACGGGTCGTTGTAGCTTGCGAACGAGAAGTGATGCCTGGCGTTGAGCCAGCCGTGATTCGCGCCGCCGAGCTTCGAGAAGGGTCTCACGTCGATCATTGGAATCCTCCCGGCGCCGGAAAAGCGCCCGATGGCGCACTAGATGGGGTCGCAGCCAGCCGTTTCAGCGCAGGCGGCGTGAACGGATCGTTCGCGCGGCGAAACTCAGGAGCGCAGGCCGACGCCGCGATTCAGGAGATAGATGCTGATCGACGCCAGCGCGACCGCGAAAGCGAGCATGACGGCATAGGCGAGCCCCATGTCGACGTCGCTGATGCCGAGCAGGCCGTAGCGGAATGCGTTGACCATGTAGAGGATCGGATTGGCGTAGCTGATCTCGCGCCACGGCGTCGGCAGCGCGCTCACCGAATAGAACACGCCGCCGAGATAGGTCAGCGGCGTCAGCACGAAGGTCGGCACGAGCGCGATGTCGTCGAACTTCTTCGCGAACACCGCGTTGACGAAGCCGGCGAGCGAGAACACGACTGCGGTCAGCAGCACCGTCGTGAACGTGACCAGCGGGTGGTAGAGATGGATCTTCGTGAAGAACAGCGAAATGACCAGCACGATGATCGCGACGATGAGCCCGCGCAGCACCGCGCCCGAGATGTAGCCGGTCAGGATGACCCAGCTCGGCATCGGCGAGACGAGCATCTCCTCGACGAAGCGCTGGAACTTCGCGCCGAAGAACGACGATGAGATGTTGCCGTAGCTGTTGGTGATGACGGCCATCATGATGAGGCCGGGCACGATGTAGTCGATGTAGCCGATGCCGGGCGCGATCTCGCCGATGCGGCTGCCGACCATGCGGCCGAAGATCACGAAGTAGAGCGTCATCGTGATCGCGCTCGGCAAGAGCGTCTGCGACCAGATGCGCAGGATGCGCACGACCTCGCGGCGCGTGATCGTGCCGAGGCCGATGAGGTTCGCATTCGTCGCGCTCATCGATTGGCCTCCATGCGCGCGCCGTTCCCCCTCTCCGGCAAGCGGGAGAGGGGACCGCTTGCATTCGAGTTCGTCATGCCGCCTCCTTGCCGCTTTCGACCAGCCGCACGAACAGCTCCTCGAGCCGGTTCGCCTTGTTGCGCATCGAGCGCACCGTGATGCCGCGCGCCGACAGCGCCGCGAACAGCGAGTTGAGATCGTGCTCGCGCGACATTTCGGCTTCGATCGTGCGATCGTCGACGAGCGTCAGCTTGACGCCCTGCACGTCGGGCAGCGCTGTCGCGGTGTCGGCGAGATCGAGCACGAAGGTTTCGACGTCGAGCTTCGAGAGAAGGCGCTTCATCGTCGTGTTCTCGATGATGCGGCCGTGGTCGATGATCGCGATCGTGCGGCAGAGCTGCTCGGCTTCTTCGAGGTAGTGCGTGGTCAGGATCACGGTCGTGCCGGCCTGGTTGATCGCGCTGATGTACTTCCACATCGTGCGGCGGATCTCGATGTCGACGCCGGCGGTCGGCTCGTCGAGGATGAGGAGCCTGGGCTTGTTCATCATCTGGCGCGCGATCATCAGGCGCCGCTGCATGCCGCCCGC
>CALFNI010000110.1 GCA_937902695.1 uncultured Rhodanobacteraceae bacterium | reverse complement strand
CGATCGTGAGCCAGGTCGAGGCGCTGAAGACGATGGTCAATGCGTTCGGCGACTATGCGCGCCCGCAGCCGCCGACACTGCGCCCGATCGCATTGAACGCCCTGCTCGACGACGTGCTCGACCTCTACGAGAACGACCAGCGCATCGGGCTTTCGCGCGATCTCGCGGCCGGCGAGCCGCTCGTCCGTGCCGACGCGGTGCGCCTGCGGCAGGCATTGCACAACCTGATAAAGAACGCGCTCGAAGCGATCGGCGATGCGAAGAAGCCGCAGCTGGTCGTCTCGACGCGCATCGTGCGCGACGACGACCGGGCGTTCGTCGAGCTCGCCGTTGCCGACAACGGGCCGGGCTTGCCGGCCGATTTCGGCGAGCGCTGGTTCGAGCCGTACACGACGAGCAAGAACAAGGGCACGGGCCTCGGTCTCGCGGTCGTCAAGAAGATCGCCGAGGAGCATGGCGGCAGCATCCGCGCCGAGAATCGCGCGCAGGGCGGCGCGGTGTTCACGCTACGCCTGCCGATCGACGCCGTGCAGCACATGGGCCAGCCTGTCATCGCCGGATGACGGCGCCACGCTTTTCGCAAGCGATCGCTGACCGACGACGATGCGCGAGTCGCAGCGCCCGCGATGTCACGCATCCGCGGCCGTCGATTCGATCGCCGCGGCAAGACGCAGGCGGAACGCGCGATCGTTGTCGTCCCACCACGCGCGCGCCGCTTCGCTGCGCAGGCGGCGCTCGCCCGCCGCAAGGCTGAGCATCCGCGCGACGCCTTCTTCTATCGCACTGCTGTCGACGAAGTAGGTCGTCGCAAGCTGCTGGGTGCCGGTGCGTGCGTACGGCACGAGCACGCCGCGCTCGTTGGCGATCATCTCGTTCATCGGCGGCGCGTCGGTCGCGAGCGTGATCGCGCCGCAGCTCATGCCTTCGACGAGGTGGTGCCCGAAGCCCTCGGTCTCGGAAGGACACAGGTGGAACAGGTTGCGGTTCTGCAGCGCGCGGAGCTCGCCGTCGTCGAGGTAGCTTGCGACGAGACGGATGTTCGACGGCAACGCGGACGGGAGCCTCAGCGGCTTGCGCTGGATCGCGGTCAGCAGCGGCCACGACGGATTGCGCACCCACGCATCGACGATGGCCTGCGTGCCCTTGTTGCCGCTGCGGCCGCCGAGGTGGAAGAACGAAGGCTCGCGCGCGATGTCGGCGATCCGGCGATCGACGCTCGTGAAGCCGACGAACTCGGTGCGGCAGCCGAGCGCCTCGAAGATCGGCACCGCGTGGCGCGTTTTCGCATAGACGCGATCGATGCGCCTGAGCTCCGGCGTCCACCTCGTGTCGAACCATTCGGGGTGGGGCAGCAGCACGTTGCGCCGCGCGAGCGGCACGTACTTCGGACGCAGGCGCTCGTCCATCAGGTTGACGTCGAAACGCGCGCGCATACGACCGTGGGTCAGCCCGCGCCAGGCGAGCCGCGCCTTCACGCTCGCGAAGCGGATCTGGCGACGCAGGCCGCCCGCGCCGATCGCGCTGATCGTGAGATCGAAGCCGGCATCGGCGATGGCGCCGCGCAGGATCTGGAGATCACGCGACAGGCCTGCGCCGTTGTCGCGGGCGACGAGATGGACGCTCGGCATCGATCGATTCTACGCTGCCGCGCCGCGCAGGTCGGGCGGACGCTCGGCGAACTCGGCGCGATGCGCGTCGATGCCGAGCTCGCAGCGCACCGCGCGCGTCCGCAGCGTCTCGGCGATCATGCGATTGGCGGGCAGGCTCATGTCGTTCGGATCGCCCGGTGCGCGCGATGCATGGAACAGGTGGATCGCAAGCCCGGCGAACTTGAGCTGGCGCCGCGTGATGCCGGCATGCCGCATGCGCTTGGCGAGATCCTGATCCTCGCCGCCATAGCCTTCGAAGCGCTCGTCGAAGCCGTTGACGCGAAGGAGATCCTCGCGCCACGCGCTCATGTTGCAGCTGAAGATGCGGCCGCCGGATTTCGAGCGCGCCTTGATCCGCGCAAGCCACGGCGCGCGGATCGCGCGATGCGGCGGAAACCGGCCCGGCATCAGCGGATCGAAACGCGGATGGCCGCCGGCGATGAGGCGTGCCGTTTCGGCCGCGCTCGCGTCGAGGCGGCTGCCTTGCAGCGAATGTCCGGGCAACGCGAGCGCGAGATGATCGGCGACGAAATCGCGATGCGCGATGATGTCGCCGTCGATCAGCATCGTATAGTCGCCGCGCGACGCGGCGATGCCGCGATTGCGCGCGCGCGCGGCGCGGAAGCCGCGATCGTCCTGCCAGACATGCGCGATGCGGGTCGGGAAATCGCGGCCCACGCGCGCGACGAGCGCGCGCGTATCCGCTCGCGAGCCGTCGTCGGTGACGATCACTTCGTCGGGAAGCACCGATTGCGCCGCGACGGCTGCGAGCACGCGCTCGAGCGCTTCCGGCCAGTTGTAGGTCAGGATGACGAGACTTGTCCGCATCGCGTACCGCCGCTCAGATCGGATAACCGCGATTGAGGAGCCAGAGCTTGATGAACTTCTGGCGCACGTAGTTCGACTTGACGAGCGCATAGACGAGTCCGCGCCAGCCATCGAGAAATCCGCCGCGAAGCACGTAGCCGCGCGCGAACCGCCAGAACGGGTTCGCGAACAGGTTGAACAGATGCGCGCGGCGGCCTTGTGCGTGCAGGTGCATCGCCATCATGCGCGCGTAGCGGTCCATGCGCGTCAGATGATCGGCGAGCCGGCCCTGTCGTCCGTTACGGGTCTCGGTTTCGAGCCGATTGACGAGGTCCACCACGTTGTAGAACCGGCCGCGGGTGCCGGAACGGATACAGCTTCGGGCCATGGCGATCGCAAGATGCGTCTTGCCGGTGCCGGTCCCGCCGACCAGCACGGCGTTGCGTTGCTGGGCGATGAAGCCGCCGCCGGCGAGATCATTGACCAGCGTCTGGTTGATGGGTGTGCCTTCGAACTGGA
>CALFNI010000109.1 GCA_937902695.1 uncultured Rhodanobacteraceae bacterium | reverse complement strand
ATGCGGGAGCGCCGATGCGGCGGCGAACCAGGCTTGCCCTCACCACTCCCCTCTCCCGCAAGCGGGAGAGGGGGAAAAGCGTGCGGGAGCGGGGGAAAAGCGCGCTTTGTCCCCTCTCCCGCTTGCGGGAGAGGGTAGTGGTGAGGGCAAGCTCGCGCCGACGTCCCATTACTGCTGCGGCTCCCGCTTCGGCGACGCAGCGGCCTTCGGCGCGCCCGCTCCGGCAAGATCGCGCGGCGGCCCGATCTCATCGATCGGCGCCGGCGCACCGTAAGGCTGCGGCTGATCGCGCAGCAGCAGTACGTCGCCGCTCCGGTCTAGCGCCGCCGCCGGCCGCGCCTGTGCCGCGGCGAAGAGGCTCGACGAATCCGTCGAGATCGAAAGGATCTCGCCGACCGGGAATCCAGCGGGAAAGCGCCCGCCCAGACCCGAGGTCACGAGTCGGTCGCCGGCCTGCACGTCCGCACTGATCGGAATGTTCGGAAGCTCGAGTCGGTCGATCGCGCCGGTGCCGTAGGCGATCGTGCGAAGGCCCGAGCGCTCGACCATGACCGGAATCGCGTGCGTGGGATCGGTGATCAGCATGACCACCGACGTGTTGCCGAGCACCTCGATGACCTGGCCCATGATGCCGTGCGCGTCGATGACGGGCTGGCCGACCGTGACGCCCTGGTTCGCGCCGACATTCAGCACGACGCGCGGGCGGAACGGGTCGAGATCGACGTCGATGAGCCGCGCGAGCTGGACCGAGAGGCCCAGGCTCGTCTGCGCGTCGAGCAGGTCCTTCAGCCGCGCGTTCTGCGCGACGAGCGCATCGAGGCGGTTCAGGCGCGCCTGCGCGAGCAGGAGCGCGTCGCGGAGCTCGCGATTCTCCTTTGCGAGCGTGTCCTGCGAGACGACGGCCGTGCGCGTCGCGCGCGCGACGTCAGCCGGCAGCGCCGCGATGCGGTAGACCGGCTCGACCAGCACGCCGGTCACGCGACGCAGATCCTCGAGATAGCCGGCCCGGTGATCGACGACCATCAGCGTCGCCGCGAGACCGAGGTATACGATGAGGCGCAGCGTCGAGGCCGTGCCTTCGGCGAACAGGGTGGCGGTGTCGTTGCGGGCGAGGGCCACGAGGTTAAGGCCGGGATTGGGTATTCGGGATTGGGGATGCGGAGCGCATCGACAGGCTCCTACGCTACTCCGCGAAGACCAGGAATCGTAGCGCTGCGAATTTCGAATCCCCAATCCCGGCTATTCAGGCGCGAAGAAATCGCTGCCGTGCTGGTCGATCAGCTCGAGCGCACGCCCGCCGCCGCGCGCGACGCACGTGAGCGGATCGTCGGCGACGTGGACGTGAAGTCCGGTTTCCTCCGAGATCAGGCGGTCGAGATCGCGCAGCAGCGCGCCGCCGCCGGTCAGCACGATGCCGCGCTCGGCGACGTCGGAGCAGAGCTCGGGCGGCGTCTGCTCGAGCGCGCTCTTGACGGCGCTCACGATGCCCGACAGCGGCTCGTGCAGCGCCTCGAGGATCTCGTTCGAGTTCACCGTGAACATGCGCGGCACGCCCTCGGCGAGGTTGCGGCCCGAGACCTCGATCTCGCGGACTTCCGCCTGCGGGTACGCGCAGCCGATGTCCATCTTGATGCGTTCGGCCGTCGATTCGCCGATCAGCGTGCCGTGGTTGCGGCGCACGTAGCTGATCACGGCTTCGTCGAAGCGGTCGCCGCCGATGCGGACCGACTGCGAATAGACGATGCCGTTCAGCGAGATGACCGCGACCTCGGACGTGCCGCCGCCGATGTCGAGCACCATGGAGCCCCGCGCCTCGTGCACGGGAATGCCGGCGCCGATCGCGGCCGCCATCGGCTCCTCGATGAGGTACACATCGCGCGCACCGGCCGATTCGGCCGATTCCTTGATCGCGCGGCGCTCGACCTGCGTCGAGCCGCACGGCACGCAGACCAGCACGCGCGGGCTCGGCCGGAACAGGCGCGAGCGATGCACCTTCTTGATGAACTGCTTGAGCATTTCCTCGGTCATCGTGAAGTCGGCGATGACGCCGTCCTTCATCGGCCGGATCGTGACGATGTTGCCGGGCGTGCGGCCGAGCATGCGCTTGGCGTCGCCGCCGACCGCCGCAACGGAGCGCGGGCCGCCCGGGCCGCGATCCTGGCGGATCGCGACGACCGACGGTTCGTTCAAGACGATGCCCTGCCCGCGGACGTAGATCAGCGTGTTGGCAGTACCGAGATCGATCGAGAGATCGTTGGAGAATAGTCCGCGTAAACCTTTGAACATCTGCGGCGCGAGCCTTTTTTTATGGGTCTTCGAGAAAAGCGGGCCAGTCTAGTCAGTGCGACTTCGGCGGGCAAGGAGAAATGCGTTAAAAATGCCGGTGCCGACACGGTTTTCCGGCGTTCTGACAATTGAACCACGAAGTACGCGACGAGCACGAAGGAACGCAAAGGCGGGCCAAAAAAGCGGACGGGATTCTCCTCTTCGAGTTCTTCGTGTTCTTCGTGGTTCAACCTTTCGGGCGCGCCTCGGCGTGTGCGGAGCCCGGAATCTGCGAGAATCGCGCGCCGCCGGGGCCGCCCGGCACCCTCTTCCGACGGACGACGCATGTCTGCACTGATCTGCGGCTCGCTGGCCTACGACACGATCATGGTGTTCCAGGACCAGTTCAAGAATCACATCCTGCCCGACAAGGTGCACGTCCTGAACGTGTCGTTCCTCGTGCCGCGCATGCGCCGCGAGTTCGGCGGCTGCGCCGGCAACATCGCCTACAACCTCAAACTGCTCGGCGCCGATCCGCTGCCGATGGCGACGGTCGGCCAGGACTTCGCGCCGTACCGCGAGCACTTCACGCGCTGCGGCATCCGGCTCGACTGCGTCAAGGAGCTCGAGGAGCTCTACACGGCGCAGGCGTTCATCACGACCGATCTCGACGACAACCAGATCACCGCGTTCCATCCGGGCGCGATGATGCGTTCGTTCGAAAACCACGTGCGCGACGTGAATGAAGCGACGTTCGGCATCGTCGCGCCCGACGGCCGCGAGGCGATGCTGCAGCACGTCGAGGAGTTCTCGGCGCGCGGCATCCCCTTCATCTTCGATCCCGGCCAGGCGATGCCGCTCTTCTCGGGCGACGAGTTCCGCGCATTCATCGACAAGGCGGACTACGTCACCGTCAACGATTACGAATCGATGCTGCTGCAGCGGAACACGGGCTGGTCCGCCGAGGAGATCACCGCCCGCGTCAAGGCATACATCGTGACGCGCGGCCCGAAGGGCTCGCTGATCCACACGACGAAGGAGACGCACGACATTCCGCCGGCGCACGAGCGCCGTGTCTCCGATCCGACCGGTTGCGGCGATGCGTATCGCGCGGGCCTGATCTTCTCGATCATGCGCGGCATGGACTGGCCGACCGTCGGCCGCGTCGCCTCGCTGATGGGCGCGCTGAAGGTCGAGCATCCCGGCACGCAGAACCAGCGCTTCACGTACGATGAGTTCGCGGACCAGTTCAAGCAGCAGTTCGGCTACGCAATCGACTGACGAGGAGATCCGCATGACGCGACAGAACCGCACGCTTCTCGCAGCCGCCGTGCTGCTCTCCGGCTCTGCGCTGCACGCCTGCGCGGCCGCCGGGCCTTACGTCGAGCTCAAGGGCCACCGCTACACGATCGAGATCGCGGCCGACGACGCCTCGCGCGCGCACGGCCTCATGGACCGCACCGAGATGGCCGCCGACCACGGCATGCTGTTCGTGTTCGACGACGACGCGATGCGCGGGTTCTGGATGAAGAACACGAAGATCCCGCTCGACATGCTGTTTTTCGACGGCGACAGGAAGCTCATCAGCATCCAGCACCGCGTGCCGCCGTGCACGAGCGACCCCTGTCCGGGCTATTCGAGCGGCGCGCCGGCGCGCTACGTGCTCGAGCTCAACGGCGGCGAGTCGGAAAAGCTGGGTCTGACGCCGGGCGATCCGATCGAGATCCATCGTTGACCGCGGGCCGCTCGGCCCAGACGCCGTCGCGCAGCACGAGCGCGCCGCGCAGTTCGTGCGCGCAGGTGAGGCCGTAGCGGTACGGGACGAGCGCGCCGAGCTCGGCGTCGACGCAGGCGTCCTCGACCGGGACGAAAACACGCATGGAAGGCTCCGCTGGTTGACTGGTTCGCAGTCAAGCAGCGCGCGATGGAGGCGCGGCGTCATCGCGATGACGGAATCGGGACGCGAGCTGGCGACGCGATGGCGCGGTCAGATCTCGACCATCTCGAAATCGCTCTTCGTCACGCCGCAGTCGGGGCATGTCCATGTCTCGGGGACGTCCTCCCAGCGCGTGCCCGGCGCGATGCCGTCGTCCGGCCAGCCGTCGGCCTCGCTATAGATGAAGCCGCAGACGACGCACATGAACGTGCGGTAGGGAACGCCGTCGGTTGCGGCGGCAAGCGTTTGGGACATTGCGTGATGCGATGAAGGATCGAGGCGGCATTGTCGCAGCCGCGCGGCGCCGATCCAAGTCGCGGGTGTCCAAAGCCGGTCAGTCGCCGAAACCGCTCGCGAAGATGCGCTCGTTGTACGCA
>CALFNI010000108.1 GCA_937902695.1 uncultured Rhodanobacteraceae bacterium | reverse complement strand
GCCGTACCGCCCCAGGGCGAGTACGCATTCGCAATCACGAAGGCCGATTTCGCGAACGCCGCGGCGCCTGCGAACATCATTCCGAACGCAGCCGATGTGAACGTCGTCGCTTTCTCCGCCCCCATCGTGCCGAGTGCGCCGTAGTTTCCCGTCGTCGCGACTCGTGCAAGCCGTGCCGTTGCTATCGCAGGCGCCAGGGCGGCGATCTGCATGGCCTGCCTGGCGACGGCGCGTTGTTTGCGCTTTCC
Organism: uncultured Rhodanobacteraceae bacterium; assembly: GCA_937902695.1. Taxonomy (GTDB): domain Bacteria; phylum Pseudomonadota; class Gammaproteobacteria; order Xanthomonadales; family Rhodanobacteraceae; genus Dokdonella_A. The sequence goes on along the minus strand of CALFNI010000108.1, from coordinate 2,099 downwards.
TGAAGTCTTCATCGGGCCTCGGATAGGTATGTTTGACTCACGATCGAACGGGCGTCCCTCGACGGGACGCCCGTCATCACACCTTACGCAGACTTCGCGCTGGCCTCGGAGCCGGACGAGATGTCTTCGGCGTCGTGCTGCTTGAAGATCTCGCGCGCAACGTCGCGCTGCTTGCTGTCTTCGGTGTGCACGGAGATCAGGATGTTTCCCGAGCGGATCTTCGAGTCGTAGCGCTTGGCCTCGAACTCGGGAATGCCCATGCCGACGAGCCCGCCGATCACGCCGCCGGTCGCCGATCCGACGGCAGCTCCACCGAGCGCCGCCATGATCGGACCTGCGGCGATGAACGGGCCGACGCCGGGAATGGCGAGTGCGCCGATGCCTGCGAGCCAGCCTACCGCCGCGCCGACGCCGAGACCGGCGACGCCGCCGGTCGTCGCGCCTTCGGGCGCCTTGGTGTTGTGCTCGTGCGCGAAATCCTTCGTGCCGCGCTTGTCGGGCAACAGCGCGGAGATGTCGTTGTTGCTGAAGCTCGCGCGCTTGAGCGCGTCGATGATGCTTTCGGCCTGCGGCTCGGTCTTGGCGGTGCAATAGATGGATGCGTTCATGCGAATCTCCTGGAGGTCTTACTGCTTGATATCGAGTTCATTGCGCACGCGGGTGACGCCGGGCGCCGCGGATGCGAGCTGTTCGACCTTGGCTTTTTCGGCCGCGCTCGCGACAGGGCCGCGCAGCGTGACCACGCCCGCCGACGCGACGAGCTTGACGTTGTGCGCAAGCGTCGAAAGCGAGCTCTCGGCCGTGATCGAGTGCCGCACTGCGGCGGCCACCTTGATGTCGGCGGCGTCGTTCGGCTGATCGGTCGGCATCAACGCGGCGTCGTTTCTGTCGCGCACGTTGACGCGGGTGTTATCCGCCGCCTTGGACGTCGTCGCGGCAGCCGTTGCCGGCGGCGTCTGGGCGAATGCATAAGCCGAAGCCAGCGAGAGGGCGACGACGGTCGCCACGCGAGGAATGATCCTCAGTCGTGAGTACATGGAAATCTCCGATTGCTTTTTGTAGAGGACTGCGCGGCGGTTTGCGCGTGGCAGGCGACCTGCAGCGGATACGACACGACTGCAGGCGTGCACAGTGCGCCGTTGCAGCGGTACGCGACCTGAACTCACGGGCGCCTAACAGCGCGAAGCGCGTTCGTGCCTGCGAATCGAACCGGCGTCGCAGAGATGTTGATCGTGCCGGTGACCGGGGCGCCGCCTTCGACGACGGCGATCAGCGACGTGCTCGTTCTGTTGCGCGCCATCAGGCAAACGCGAAGCGTGGACACGCCGTCGACCGCGCTGTCCGCGAAGAACCAAAAAAAAACCTGCTGGTGATTTGTCCGGCAGGACAACGTGTTCGAGGTCGAGCTCGCTTTCGGTTTGCGGCGACGACGACGGCGCTATCGCTCGCAACGCCGTTGGCGTCGGCGGCGCCATTGATGATGCCGTCGAAGTCGACTCGATATCGCCCCGCCGTCGCCGACGCGTGTTGCACGAACGGCGATGAATGGCCTCGCGGCAGCGGGCACGGCGGCGCGGCCCTAGGCGGAAGGCCGGATTTCGACGATAATGGAGCCCCGTTGACCGCGTCTACGCGGCCGACATGGCCAAGAAGATGCTGAACTGGTGGGGTGACTGGGGCGCTCAGAAGTGGAACGTCCAAGGTGAAGGTGGCCGCTACAAGGTCTCCGGTGACGTCACCTTGGTGTACACCACCACCGGATCGGCCTGGCAGGCGTTGATGACGTCGTACAACGGCGACAACAGCATCACCTACGTAGCCCTGATGGACACCCGTAGCAACAAGGTGCGGATGTACCGTGCGCCGCTCGGTCTGACCACCGAGAGCACGGTCTCCCATGCCATCAACAGTTCCAAGAGCAACCTCAAGGGGTTGGATCCGGTGAACATGGCTCTCCACGAGATCTACGGAGAGCTGGTGTGGGTGGCGCCTCTCGTGCCCAACGGCACGGCCAACAGCGGCAACCCGAGCAAGAAGCCCGAGTCGCCGGCCGGCCTGGCCTTCCTCAGCGCAACTGACCCCAACGGAGCCAATGTCAT
>CALFNI010000107.1 GCA_937902695.1 uncultured Rhodanobacteraceae bacterium | reverse complement strand
CAAGGACGCCGCGATCCTGTCGACCTTCCCGTCGCGAACGATGCGGCGCGAGTGGATCCAGCGCATCCTCGACCACGACGGCCACGGCGACGATCCGGGCGGCATCGAGGCCTGGACGCAGCTCGCGCTCGCGGTCGGCCTCGCGCGCGAGGAGCTCGAGGATCTGCGCCACGTGCTGCCGGCCGTGCGCTTCGCGGTGGATGCGTACGTCAACTTCGCGCGCCGCGCGCCGTGGCAGGAGGCGGTGTGCTCGTCGCTGACCGAGCTTTTCGCGCCGAAGATCCACAAGGAGCGGCTGTCGACCTGGCCCGATCACTACCCGTGGATCGAGACGACCGGGCTCCAGTATTTCCGCAACCGGCTGACGCAGGCGCGGCGCGACGTCGAGCAGGCGCTGTCGGTGACGCTGGATTACTTCACCACACGCGCCGAACAGGAGCGCGCGCTCGGTATCCTCAAGTTCAAGCTCGACATCCTGTGGGCGATGAACGATGCCATGGCGCTCGGCTATGCACGCAAGGACTGAGGCGCCCGATGTCCGCGAACGCGTGCCGCGCATCGGCCGCGGCTTCCGGCTGCAGTGGGAGCCCGTGCAGTCGGCGCACGTGCTGCTCTATCCGGAAGGCATGGTGAAGCTCAACGCGAGCGCGGGCGAAATCCTCAAGCGCTGCGACGGCTCGACGGCGATCGATGCAATCGTCGCCGACCTCGAACGGACGTTCGCGACGACGGGGCTCGAGCGCGACGTGCGCGGTTTCCTCGATGTGGCCGCGGAACAGCGCTGGATCGAGTGGACATGAGCGTCGCCGCGCCCACCGGCAACCCGTCCGCAGGCGTCGGCCCGCCGCTCTGGCTGCTCGCAGAGCTCACCTACCGCTGCCCGCTGCATTGTGTCTTCTGCTACAACCCGGTCGATTTCGCAAGGCACGAAGACGAGCTCCCCACGGCCGAGTGGCTGCGCGTGCTGCGCGAGGCGCGCGCGCTCGGCGCCGTGCAGTGCGGCTTCTCGGGCGGCGAGCCGCTGCAGCGCAGCGATCTCGAAATTCTCGTCGCCGAGGCGCACGCGCTCGGTTACTACACGAACCTCATCACGTCCGGCATCGGGCTCAACGAAGAGCGCATCGGCTGGCTCAAGGAAGCCGGGCTCGACCACATCCAGCTTTCATTCCAGGATTCGACGCGCGAGGTCAACGATTTCCTGTCGTCGACGCGCACGTTCGACCTGAAGCGCAAGGCCGCCGCGTTGATCAAGCAGCACGGCTATTCGATGGTCCTCAACTGCGTGATCCATCGGCTCAACATCGATCACATCGAGCGGATCATCGAGCTCGCGGTCGAGCTCGAGGCGGATTATCTCGAGCTTGCGAACACGCAGTATTACTCGTGGGCGCATCTCAACCGCGATCAGCTGCTGCCGACGCGCGAGCAGGTCGTGCGCGCCGAGGCGATCACGAACCAGTGGCGCGAGAAGCTCGGCAACACGATGAAGCTCTTCTTCGTCGTGCCGGATTACTACGAAACGCGCCCGAAGAAATGCATGAACGGCTGGGGCAGCATTTTCCTGACCGTCACGCCCGACGGCGTCGCGCTGCCGTGCCATACGGCGCGCATGCTGCCGGGCCTCGCGTTCCCGAACGTGCGCGAGCACGGCATCCGCGAAATCTGGCTCGATTCCGAAGGCTTCAACCGCTTCCGCGGCACCAGCTGGATGAAGGAGCCCTGCGCGAGCTGCCCCGAGAAGGAAAATGATCTCGGCGGCTGCCGCTGCCAAGCCTACATGCTCGCACAGGACCCGGCCGCGGCCGATCCCGTTTGCGACAAGTCGCCACGGCACGCGGAGCTCGTCGCGACGGTCGCCGGTTTGCAGGCGCGCGACGAACGCGCGCCGCCGATTCCGCTCGTGTTCCGCGGACGCAAGGAATCGCTCGCGGCCGAGCGGTTGTTCTGACCGCCGCAATGAACGCCGCCGCGCTGCCCGAAGCTCCCGTTTCGACATGCGCGCCGGAGCCGATCGAGCCCGTGCACTTCGACGTGCGCGATCTCGATCCGGCCGGCGATCCGCTCGTCGATCTCGATGCGTTCGTCAACGCGCGCTGGCGTGCGCGCAATCCCGTGCCCGCGGATCGCTCGTGCTGGGATTCGTTCGCGGTGCTGACCGAGCGCACGCTCGCGATCGAGGCCGCCATTGCCGAGGCGGCTGCGTCGAGTGACGCCCGACCCGGCACGCCCGAGCGCATCGTCGGCGATTTCTTGACGAGCGTCCTGCGAGGCGATCCGGACGATGCGCCGCTTCGCGCGGAGCTCGCGCGCATCGACCGCCTCGATTCGCACGAAGCGATCGCCGACTACATCCGCGACCGGCATGCGCGCGGGCTCGGCGTCGTGTTCCGGCTCGATGTCGAGCCCGACTTCGACGCGCCCGAGCAGACGATCGCGTACGTCAGCCAAGGCGGTCTCGGCCTTCCCGATCGCGACGACTACTTCGACACGACCTCGCAGGGTCTCGCGCGGCGCCGCGCCTATGTCGCGCACGTGGCCGCGATGCTCGGACTCGCCGCCTGCGACGTGTCGCTCGCCGACGAGATACTCGCGTTCGAAACGGCGCTTGCGGCCGAGTGCGTGTCGCGGCGCGAGCTTGCGCGCGACATCGCTACGCGATTCCGGCCCGTTGATCTTGACGCCGCCGACCGCGCGACGCCGCATTTTCCGTGGAGTGCGTTCTTCAGGACTCTCGGCATCGCGCCGCCGCGGCGCTTCCCTCTTGCGATGCCACGATTTCTCGCGGCATTCGACTCGGCGCTCGCCCCCACTCCTCCGTCGTCCCCGCGAAAGCGGGGACCCAGCGCCTTCGAAACTCCGCCCGTCGCCGTCTGGCGCGCCTACCTTGCATTTCACACCATCGACGCAGCCGCGCCCTTCATCGGCCCCACGCTCGAACAGCAGCATCACGACTTCCACCGCCGCACGCTGCGCGGACAGCAAGCGATCGCGCCGCGCTGGCGCCGCGTCTTCGAGGCGATCGACGCGCACGCCGCCGAGGCGATGGGCCGGCTGTACGTCGCGCGGTGCTTGCCGGCCGAATCGAAGCGCGAAGCCGAAGCGATCGCCGAGAACCTTCGCGCCGCGTTCCGCGAGCGGCTCGAATCGCTCGACTGGATGAGCGAAGCGACCTGCCGCGCGGCGCTTCGCAAGCTCTCGGCGCTCCGATTCCGGATCGGGCATCCGGAGCGGTGGCGAGACTGG
>CALFNI010000106.1 GCA_937902695.1 uncultured Rhodanobacteraceae bacterium | reverse complement strand
CTCTTCATCGCGCGCACCGGCTATACCGGCGAGGACGGCTTCGAGATCATCGTGCCGGAAGGCGAGGCGGTGACATTGTGGAATCGCCTGGCCGCGGCGGGCGTCGCGCCGGCGGGCCTCGGCGCGCGCGATACGCTGCGCCTCGAGGCCGGCATGAATCTCTACGGGCAGGACATGGACGAGGGCGTGACGCCCTGGGAAGCGGGCCTGGCCTGGACCGTGTCGCTCGACGAAGGCCGCGACTTCATCGGCCGCAAGGCGCTCGAAAAGCAGAAGGCCGACGGCGTGAAGCGCGTTCTCGTCGGCCTCGTGCTCGACGAGAAAGGCGTGCTCCGGCACGGCCAGCGCGTCGCGACGCCGGACGGCGACGGCGAGATCCTCTCCGGCGGCTTCTCGCCGACGAGCGGCAAATCGATCGCGTTCGCGCGCGTGCCGGCCGGGGCCGAAAGCGGCCTCGAAGCGGATATCCGCGGCAAGCTGGTGCCGGTCCGTGTCGTCAAGTATCCGTTCGTCCGCGACGGTCAGCCTACGGCGGCAGTCTGATCGACCGCGCCAGCGGCAACCGCTAGAATTGCGCCCGCGCCCCGCACCAGGATTTTCGTCATGCAAGAGATTCCAGGCGATCTGAAGTTCATGAAGTCCCACGAGTGGGCCCGCGTCGAAGACAAGGGCACGGTCACGGTCGGCATTTCCGACCACGCGCAGGGCCAGCTCGGCGACCTCGTCTACGTCGAGCTTCCGAGCATCGGCGATCACGTGCAGGCGGGCAACGCATGCGCGGTCGTCGAATCGGTCAAGGCCGCGTCGGACGTCTACTCGCCGGTGTCGGGCGAGATCGTAGCGGTCAACGAGGCGCTGCCGGACAAGCCCGAGACGATCAACGAGGACGCGTTCGGCGACGGCTGGATCTTCGTCGTCAAGCCCGACAACCTCGCCGAGGACATGGAAGGGCTGCTCGACCCCGATGCGTATTCCGAGCTGATCGAGAACGAAGAGCACTGAGAGCCGGGATTCGGGATTCGGGATTGGAGATTCGGAACGGCGCTGCGTGAAGCGTGTCGACTCCGCGCGATCCGTCGACGTAGCCGGCTTTATCCAATCCCGAATCCCTAATCCCGAATCCCGGACTTTCCATGCCATTCATCCCGCACTCCGAATCCGACGTCGCCGCGATGCTGAAGGCGATCGGCGTCGCCCGCATCGAGGACCTCTTCGACGAGATCCCGCCCGCGCTCAAGATCGAGTCGCTCGCGAAGGTGCCGCCGGGTCTTTCGGAGATGGATGTCACGCGCCTCATGAAGGAGCGCGCGGCGCGGGACGGCACGCCGCTCAACTTCGCCGGCGCCGGCGCCTACGAGCATCACATTCCGGCCGCGGTGTGGACGATCGTCTCGCGCGGCGAGTTCTACTCCGCCTACACGCCGTACCAGGCCGAGGCGAGCCAGGGCACGCTGCAGCTCATCTACGAATACCAGACGATGATGACGCGGCTGACCCGGATGGACGTCAGCAACGCATCGCTCTACGACGGCGCGACCGCGCTCGCCGAGGCCGTGCTGATGGCCGAGCGCTGCATGGGCAAGAAGGGCGTGCGCCGCGTGCTGGTGCCGAGAAGCGTGCACCCGGCGTATCGCAAGACGCTGCACACGATCGTCGCGCTGCAGGACATCGAGGTCGTCGAGTTCGATTTCGCGCACGACGGCACCGAAGCCGGCGGCATCGATCCGGCATGGCTCGCCGGGCAGGATTTCGGTCCGTTCACGGCGCTGGTGATTCCGCAGCCGAACTATTTCGGCGTGCTCGAGCATGTCGACGCGCTGACCGACTGGGCGCACGCGAAGGGCGCGCTGGTGATCGGCGTCGTCAATCCGGTTTCGCTCGCCGTCCTGAAGCCGCCGGGCGAATGGGGCTCGGCGAGCTCGGGCAAGCAGGGCGCCGACATCGTCTGCGGCGACGGCCAGCCGCTCGGCGTGCCGCTGTCCTCCGGCGGCCCGTACTTCGGCATCCTCTGCTGCAAGGACGAGTTCGTCCGCCAGATGCCGGGCCGCATCGTCGGCCGCACGGTCGACCTCGACGGCCGCGAAGGCTTCACGCTGACGCTGCAGGCGCGCGAGCAGCACATCCGGCGTGCGAAGGCGACGTCGAACATCTGCACGAACCAGGGCCTTCTCGTCACCGCCGCGACGATCACGATGGCGATGCTGGGGCCCGAAGGCGTGCGTCGTGTCGCCACGAACTCGATGACGGCGACACGCACGCTGCGCGACAAGCTCGCCGCGATTCCCGGCGTGAAGACGCTCTTCGCGCGCACCGGTTTCCATGAAGCCGCGCTCGCGTTGCCGAGGCCGGCGAGCGAAGTGATCGAACGTCTCGCGACGGAAAACATCGTCGCCGGCGTCGCGCTCGGCGACGATTATCCGGAGTTCGGCGACGCACTTCTGGTCTGTGCGACCGAGACCAAGTCGAGCGCCGACATCGACCGTTTTGCCTCCGCGATGGCTCGCGCGACGGCCTGAGACGCTTTTTTTCGAACCTGCCGTTCAGTGGCCATTTTGGCGTTCGCGGACGCCAAAAATCGCGTCGCCAAAAAAATTTCTCGATTGCGCCGCGCGTGCGTCGCGCGAACGCGCGAACGCGCCTGACGAAAACACGCAGGAGCCTTGGAACCCGCGCCAGCATTGGCTTCCAGGGCTTTTAGATTTTTTCGTTTGGCCGTCCAGTCCGAATAGTGTCTAGGCGTTTAGACGTCTATACACATTCAAAAAACCACGTCGTTTCGCGTCTGCGGACGGTGCCCGGACCGCGTTGCGGTCGTTAGGGAACTGCTTGTTTCCCATCACAAAATTGTTGACACGCGGTTTCGACAGTAATAGCTTCCGCGTCGGCGTGACAACAGAATTAAGGAAACATGACCGCAACGCGCTTCGTCGCCCCCTATGTCGAACACGGCACCAAGGCCGGGTCGGTGAAGAAGATTACGGTGTCGGTTCCCTTTCATATCCTCAAGCTTTTGTCCGACGAACGGACCCGCCGCCAGGTTGCGAACCTGCGCCACGCCACCAACAGCGATCTGCTGTGCGAAGCATTCCTTCACGCTTTTACTGGGCAACCACTGCCAACTGACGAGGAGCTAAGACGCGATATGGCTATGAAGAAAGC
>CALFNI010000105.1 GCA_937902695.1 uncultured Rhodanobacteraceae bacterium | reverse complement strand
TCTTTCCCTCCACGACGCTCTTCCGATCTGGCTCGAAATGCGCGAAAAGCGCGAGCGCGCGGTAGTGGCGCCGGGTCGCGATGTAGGCGAGGAACGCGAATGCCTCGATCCAGAGCACGCAGGCGGTTGCGATGCCGCTGCCGAGCGCGCCCAGCGCCGGCACGCCGAGCCTTCCGTACATCAGCACGTAGCCGACCGGCCCGAGCAGCGCGAGGCCGAGCAGGCTGAAATACATCGTCGGCCGCGTCAGCCCGAAACCTTCGCTCAGCCCGCGCAGCGTGAAGAAGAGCGCGAGCGCCGGCGCGCCGAACGAAATCGCGTGCAGGAAGCGCGTGACATCCGGCACGAGCGCGCCGTCGACGCCGATCGCGACGACGAGCAATGGCCCGCCGACATGCACGCCGACGAGCAGCAACGAGCCGAGCGCTGCCGAGAGCCAGAGCGCCTGCCGGAACAGGGGGCCGATGTCCGCGGGCCGTCCCGCGCCGTTCAACTGCGCGACCGACGGCGGCAGCGCGAGCATGACGCCGATCGCGGCGACGATCGCGAGCGACCAGACGCTGGTGCCTACCGCGACCGCACCGAGCGTGTGCGCGTCGAGATGACCGGCGAGCATCGCGTCGATCACATTCATGCCGATCGCCGAGAGCTGCCCCGTCACGAGCGGCAGCGCGAGACGCAGCATCTCTTTGAGCTCGCGCGCGAGGCGCGGCCGCCGGGCAGGTAGAATGGCAGGCATGGGGCCGCGAAGTGTAGCCGAGCGGGAGATGGCGGGCCTCGGCCGCGCGAGGCGTCCTCGGACAGCGTCCGCGCGAGATCGCGAGCCGCGCAAACCAACGCATTCACGTCGAGCCTGATGAACACTGTCGTCGAAGTCCCGACACCGGTGCCGCCGCCGGCGACGCCGCCCGCAGGTCCGCAATGGGCGCAGAAAGCCTGTGCGAACTGCGGCGCCCCGATGCACGGCCCGTATTGCTACGCGTGCGGCCAGCCCGAGAAGGGCATGATCCGCCAGCTCGCGAGCGTCATGCACGACGTGCTCGACACCGTGTTCAACATCGACTCGCGCGTGTTCCGGAGCCTCCTGCCGCTGTACTTCCGGCCTGGCTATCTGACGCTCGAATATTTCGCGGGCCGGCGCGTCCGCTACGTCACGCCGTTTCGCCTCTTCTTCTTCCTCTGCATCGTCGCGTTCTTCGCGATCCAGGTCGCGCTCAATCTCGGCGACGAGCGCTTTACGTGGAACCATCTCGGCGACAACGGCGACATCGACACGGCGCAGACGACGTCCGACGTGGACAAGCGCGTCGCCAAGGAGCTGGCCGGCATCGACAAGGCGATCAGCGTGCCCGAGATGCCGCCGGCCACGGTCGATTCGCTGCAGAAAGCGCGCGCGAAGATCCAGAAGCGCGCCGACGATCGCCTCGCCTACCTCAAATCGCGCGAGGAAGCGCGCGCGAAAGGCGAGAAGGCGCCGCCCGATCCGAACGCGAAGGAGGAGGACGGCGACATCCAGTTCGACGGCAAGCCGTGGGATCCCGCCGCGCACCCGATCAAGGTGTCGTGGCTGCCCGAGTTCGCGAATGCCGAGCTCAACGACATGGCCGGCCGCGCGAAGGAGAACATCGTCGCGGCGAAGAAGGATCCGCGCCGGCTGATCGAAGCGGTCTTCTCGCGACTGCCGTGGACGCTCGGCATCCTGATGCCGCTCTTCGCGGTGCTGCTCAAGATCGTCTACATCTTCAAGCGGCGGCTGTACATGGAACACCTGATGGTCGCGCTGCACAGCCACGCGTTCATCTTCATGTCGCTGCTGCTGCTCGCGATCCTCGCGATGCTGAAGAAATGGGCGATGACGTCGGCGCCCGGCGTCGAATGGCTGATCAGCCTTCTGCGCGACGCGGTCTGGATCTGGCTTCCGATCTATCTCTTCCTCATGCAGAAGCGCGTTTACCGGCAGGGATGGATCATGACGACGATCAAGTACTCGATCATCGGCATCTGCTACACGATCATCATCACGTTCGGCATCGTCGGCGCACTGCTCGCGAGCCTCGCGCTCGCATGAGCGTCTGAAGCGGCGGCGCTGCGCCTACTGCGCGCCGGTGTCCGGCTTGCGCCGGTTCTGATCGTAGCGCTCGCGCAGCTCGCGCCGCTGCTCCGGCGTCAGCGCGTGATAGCGCCGGAACGCCTCGCGGATGCGCTGCTTCTCGTCCGGCGGCAGCTGCTGGAATGCGCGAAATCGCTCGCGCGCGGCGGCACGCTGTGCCGGCGTCATCGCGGCAAAGCGCGCGAGGCGCTGGCGGATGCGGTCCTGCTGTTCGGGCGCAAGCGATTGCCAGCGCTCGGCCTTGCGGCGCAGGCGCTGCTGCTGTGCCGGCGGAATCTCCTGCCATTGCTCGCGGACGGGCGCGAGCATGCGCTGCTCGTCCGCATCCAGCGCGGACCAGGGCATCGCGCCAGCGGTCCGCTGCGCGGCATCCTCGTCCTGCGCGCCCGACGAAACCGCCGGCGATGCGGCGAGCAGCAGCGAGGCGACGAACGCCGCCCGCGCAATCGCTCCGGCGCGACGATGCCGCTCAGCCACTCGGGCCTCCGGCCGGCTGCTTTTCGAGCCACGCGTAGAAATCGAGGTTATCGGCGAGATCGAGATCGTCGTCGCTGGTCAGCACGTCGATGTCGGCCGGCTGCAGCGAAGCGGCCGGCGTGCTCGCCGGCGGGAGGCCTTGCCGATGCAGCGCGATCGCGACGGCGAACACGGCGGCCGCGGCGCCGGCGAAGGCCGCGCCCCAGGCCCATCGGCCCGGGCCCTTGCGTCGCGCCGCGAGCGCCGCCTGCCGCGCGCGGTTGAGGCGCGACAGCGTCGCGGCGTCGAGATTGTCGGCGGAGTCGTCGAGGAGCGCCCTGGCGCGCTCGAGCCAGCGTTCGTCGTTCGGCGCATTCACCGGTGCGCCTCCAGCGCGCGGCGAAGGTTCGCCAGCGCGCGCGAAAGATGCGTCTTGACGCTGCCCTCGCTGCAGCGCATCGCGACCGCGGTCGCGGCGACGTCGAGGCCCTCCCAGATCCGCAGCAGGAATGCCTGCCGCTGGCGCAGCGGCAAGCCGCGGAGCGCCGCTTCGAGCGCGACCGACGCCTCGCCGTCGGCCATGCGCGCGAGCGGGCCGGGCTCGCGCGCATCGGGCGCCAGCGCGATCGGATCCTCGTCGGTGTTCTTGTCATCCGGCCGGAACGACCAGCGCCCGCGCACCTTCTGCCGGCGGTGCCAGTCGTTGAGGCGGCTGTCGAGCACGCGCCAGAACAGCGGCGGCCATTCGGCGCCGTCGTGGCCGCCGTAGTGGCGCACGAAGCCGAACATCGCGTCCTGGACGAGATCGAGCGCCTCGTCGCGGCTGCCGGTCGCGAGCTCGGCCATGCGGAGCGCCCGGCGCTCCACGCCGCGCAGGAACATGTCGAGCGGGCGCGATTCCTCGCCCGCGCCCACGGCGCGCCGGCTCTCGTCGAACACGGCCATCAGGCTGATTTCAGCGTCCATCGGTGCATTTTTCGTCCGTTCCCGACCCCTTGAACGCTCGGGCGCGCGCGCGGTTGACGCCGCTGACCGTGCTCAAGTGGCGTGTCGCTTGTCAAGCCCGTTGTACACAGCCCGGCATGCCTTCGATGTCCGGGCCGGCGCCGCCACGAAGGAATCCGGCCGGGCGCCGATGTGTCAGCTTCAAACCATTGATTGGTAATGTGTATTACAGATTGATTAAAGATTCGCCAAGCCAAGCGGCGAGGCTCAACGGTGCGCTCCGGAACGCGCTTCGGACCGGATCATCCACAGACTTATCCACACTTCTTGTGGATAAGCAAAAAACTCCTGAGCGGGCGGATGGTTAATCGATATTGCTGACGGTTTCGTGAGAAACCACGCGCAACCCTTGCCCGTGCGCCAGCGATCACCTCCGACCTCCCGTCGCGCCTTGGTTTCGCGCGTCGTGTCGTCACCATTGACGACGCTGAGTTCGGCGGCGTGCACGCGACCGCTACACTCGAAGCGTGCCCGCGCGCTTTCGCCTTCCCATCAGACCGATTCGATGAACGCGCTTTGACAAAGGCCATCCTCCGCGTCGCCCTGCCCGTTCCGCTCGATCGCCTGTTCGACTATGCATCGAACGGCGTCGATGCGGCGCCGGGTGCGCGCGTGCTGGTGCCGTTCGGGCGGCGCGAGGCCGTCGGCATCGCCATCGAGTACGCCGACGAGACCGATCTGCCGGCGGATCGCCTGAAGCCTGCGACGCGTGCGCTCGACGCCGCGCCGCTGCTCGATGCGGAATTGATGTCGACGCTGCGCCGCGCCGCGCGCTATTATCAGCATCCGCTCGGCGAGGTGCTGCACGCGGCGCTGCCGGCTGCGCTTCGCTCGTCGCGCGCGCTGCCGGCGCCCCTCGCCGATCAGCTTGCGCTGACCGCCGAAGGCGAAGCCGCGCGCGACGATCCGAAGCGCCGGCGCGGGACGCGCATCGATGCGTTGCTGGCGCTGCTCGCCAGCGGACCGGTCGCGATGAGCGAGCTCGACACGGTGCTGCCCGGCTGGCGGCCCGCCTCGCTCGGCGGCATCAAGCGGCGCTGGATCGAGCGCGCGACGGGTGCCGCGAGTGCACGCAGCGCGATCGCGGGTCCGCCGCTCAACGACGCGCAGCGCGCGGCGGCCGACGCGATCGTCGCGTCACGCGGCTTCGCGCCGTTCGTGCTCGACGGCGTGACCGGCAGCGGCAAGACCGAGGTGTATCTTGCCGCGATCGCCGCATGCCTCGCGCGCGGCGAGCAGGCGCTCGTTCTCCTGCCCGAGATCGCGCTGACGCCGCAGACGCTGCGCCGCTTCCGCGAACGGCTCGGCGTCGATGTCGCCGTGCTTCATTCGGGCCTCGGCGACATCGAGCGCGCGCGCGCCTGGCTCGCGGCCGCGAGCGGTGAGGCGAAGGTCATCGTCGGCACGCGCTCGGCCGTGTTCGTGCCGCTGGCGCGCGCCGGCATCGTCGTCGTCGACGAAGAGCACGACGCCTCGTACAAGCAGCAGGAAGGCTTCCGCTATCACGCGCGCGACCTCGCGGTCCTGCGCGCGCAGGCGCTGGGCGTACCGGTCGTGCTCGGCTCGGCGACGCCCTCGCTCGAGACGCTCGCGAACGTCGCGGCCGGCCGCTACGCATCGCTGCGCCTCCCGCACCGCGCCGGGCTCGCGCAGCCGCCGGTGCTGCGCGTGATGGATCTGCGCCGCAAGCCGCTCGCCCATGGGCTTGCCCCGGCCACGCTCGACGCGATCGCGGCCACCGTGGCCCGTGGCGAGCAGGCGCTCGTGTTCAAGAACCGCCGCGGCTACGCGCCGGTGCTGCTCTGCCACGACTGCGGCTGGAGCGCGCAGTGTCCTGATTGCGAGCGCGCGCTGACGATGCATCAGGCGACGCGC
>CALFNI010000104.1 GCA_937902695.1 uncultured Rhodanobacteraceae bacterium | reverse complement strand
CCGCGGTCAGAAGCTCGGTCCAGATCGTCTGGATCGAGTCGATGATCAGCACGTCGGGTTTGCCGTTCGCAGCTTCGCCAAGGATGCGCTCGATCGATGTTTCGGCGAGCGCTTCGAGCCCGTCGAGCGCGATGCCGAGCCGCTGCCCGCGCGAGGCGACCTGCGCGAGGCTCTCCTCGCCGGTGACGTAAAGCCCGCGCACGCGCTGTCCGATCGCGCCGAGCATCTGCAACAGCAGCGTCGACTTGCCGATGCCGGGATCGCCGCCGATCAGCACGACTGAACCTGCCACGAGCCCGCCGCCGAGCACGCGATCGAGCTCGGCGATGCCGGTCGGCTCGCGCCGCTCGGCTTCGGCCGCGACTGTCGCGAGCTTCGTGATCTTCGCGGCGTCCGAATTGCCCGCGTAACTGCCGCGCGGATTCGAGGCCGCCTTCGCCGGCAGCACGGTGATCTCGCTCAGCGTGTTCCATGCGCCGCACTCGACGCACTGGCCTTGCCATTTCGAATGTTCGGCGCCGCAATCGGCGCAGACGTAGGCGGTTTTGGCCTTGGCCATTTCGAAATTCCGCAACGAAGAAGGCGGCATGATGCCCCGATCGCGTCTCATCGGCCAAGACACGGCGCAGGCGCTGAAGCGCGCGTCCGGCTGGTCGCCGCCGTCCTCGTCGACGATTCCGGATCGACGTCAAACGAGGCCGTTTCGGCCGCGACGCGTCAGCTTTCATCCTCGACGAAGCGTACGCGCCGCGTGACGCCGCACGTCAGCTCGTAGCCGATCGTATCGGCATGCATCGCGATCTCCTCGACCGGAAGACCGCGCCCCCACAGCACGACCGGATCGCCGATCTTCGCGCCCGGATGATTACGAAGATCGATCGTGATCAGATCCATCGACATGCGCCCGACCAGGTTGGCGCGCGTGCCGTTGACGAGTACCGGCGTGCCGCCGTCCGCGTGGCGCGGATAGCCGTCGCCGTAGCCGATCGCGGCGATGCCGATGTTCATGTCCTCGGGACACTCGAACGTCGCGGCGTAGCCGACGTGCTCGCCCTTGCGCACGCGGTTGATCGCGATGAGCCGCGTCGTCAGCGTCATCGCGGGACGAAAGCCGAAGTCGGCGCCGATCTTGCCGGCGACGACCGAGATGCCATACAGCGCGCCGCCGGCGCGCACCCATTGCGCCTGCGCTTCGGGCCAGCCGAGGATGCCGGCCGAGTTCGACAGCGAGCGTTCGCCTTCGACGCCGGTCAAAGCGCGCTCGAAGCGTTCGATCTGCTGCGTCGTCATCGCGTCGTCGAAGACGTCGGAGTTCGCGAAGTGCGTCAGCAAGCCGATGTCGCGCTCGACGCTCGGCAGATCGCGCAGGCGCGCATGGAGCTCGCGCGCGCGCTCGGGCGCGAAGCCGAGCCGGTGCATGCCGGTGTCGAGCTTGATCCAGATCTTCAGCGGCCGCGGATCGACGTCGGCGGCGAGCCACTCGACCTGCGCGTCGTGGTGGATCACCGACTCGAGCCGGAGCCGGCGCATCTCGGCGAGATCGCCGGGATCGTCCGGACCGGACAGCACGACGACACGCTGCGAGATGCCGGCGGCACGCAGGCGCTGGCCGTCCGCGATGCCGGCGACGCCGAATGCATCGGCGCCTTGCAGCGCACGCGCGACGCGTTCGAGACCGTGGCCGTAACCGTCGGCCTTGACCACTGCCATGACTTTCGAGCCCGGCGCGAGCTCGCGCACGCGGCGCAGGTTGTCGCGCAGCGCGCCGAGATGGATCGTGGCGGCGGTGGCTCGGCTCATCGGCGAAAACGGCGATTCGGGATTGGGAATTGGGCGAAGCGCGAGGCGCGACGTCGGCGAGCAAGGCGCCAGCGCTGCGCGCGCCGGCAGATCGCAGGTTCCGAACCCCGAATCCTACTCGAACCCTCCATGGAAACTGTCCGACGCGTAATTGGCGAACTTCGTGTAGTGACCGAGGAACGTGAGCCGCACGGTGCCGGTCGGACCGTTGCGCTGCTTGCCGATGATGATTTCGGCCGTGCCCTTGTCGCTCGACTCGGGGTTGTAATACTCGTCGCGGTAGATGAAGAGGATCAGGTCGGCATCCTGCTCGATCGCGCCCGATTCGCGAAGGTCGGCCATGACCGGGCGCTTGTCGGTTCGCTGCTCGAGCGAGCGGTTCAGCTGCGAGAGCGCGACGACCGGGATATCGAGCTCTTTCGCGAGCGCCTTCAGGCTGCGCGAGATTTCTGAAATTTCGGTGGCGCGATTCTCCTTGTTGCCGGGCACCTGCATCAGCTGCAGGTAGTCGATCACGATGAGGCCGAGATCGTGCTCGCGCTTGAGGCGCCGCGCGCGTGCGCGCAGTTCGCCCGGCGAGAGCGCCGGCGTGTCGTCGATGAAGATCTTCGCTTCCGAAAGGAACGTGATCGCATTGGTGACGCGCGGCCATTCCTCCTCGGCGAGATCGCCGGTGCGAAGGTGCTGCTGGTTGATGCTGCCGAGCGAGGAGATCAGGCGGAACGCGAGCTGCGAGGCCGACATTTCCATCGAGAACACGGCGACGGCCTTCTTTTTCTGGATCGCCGCGTACTCGGCGAAATTGACCGCGAGCGCGGTCTTGCCCATCGACGGGCGTGCCGCGACGATGATCAGATCCGACGGCTGCAGGCCGGCCGTCATCTCGTCGAGATCGGAGAAGCCGGTCGCGAGGCCGGTCACCGAGCCCTTGCTCTCGTAGCGCTGGTGCAGGATCTGGAACGCGTCCTTGACGGCCGCGCGCATCGTCACGAAGCCCTTGCGCCCGCGCGCGCCGGCCTCGGCGATGTGGAACACCTTCTGCTCGGCCACTTCGAGCAATTCCTGGCTCGAGCGGCCTTCGGGCAGGAACGCATCGCCGGCGATCTCGGTGCCGGCGTCGATCAGCTGCCGCAGGACGGATTTCTCGCGCACGATGTCCGCGTACGCGACGATGTTGGCGGCGCTCGGCGTCGAGTTCGCGAGCTCGATGACGTAGCTCGCGCCGCCGACGAGATCGGCCAGGTTCTGCGCCTGGAACCACTCGCCGAGCGTCCCCGCGTCGTACGGCATGCCTTTTTCGGAGAGATCGCCGATCGCGCGATAGATGACGCGGTGATCGCGGCGGTAGAAATCGTTCTCGGTGAGCTTGTCGGCGATGCGGTCCCAGGACTCGGGCGCCAGCATCAGGCCGCCGAGCACGGCCTGCTCGGCCTCGATCGAGTGCGGCGGCACGCGGAGCGCTTCGATGTTGGATGCGGGTTTGCGCTCGGTCAGGGCCGCCATCGTTAGGAGTTCTTGTTGGGGACGGGGCCAGTGATACTAGAGCACGCTCTCAGATCCTGCGATAGGACAGCACGACGAACATTCGGTGGATAACCGCGTCGTTCGTGGGGATAAGCGCGGCAAACCTGTTCATAACCTTGTGCACAGGCTGTGCGCGGTCACCGTGCCGACACCGGACCGACTCAAATCGAATCGCCGGCGGGCGTCCGCATTTCGCGTATCGTCGCGGATAAACGGGAGGGAAACATGCGACACGTGAACCGGCGTTTCGTCGTCGCTGGCGGCGGCGCTGGTCGTCGCCGCGCTCGGCTTCTTCGTTTACATGGGGCTCGCGCCGCGATCGAACGATCCGCAGGCGCTGACGGAGACCGTGGGGCGGGTTTCCGGTGCGGCGGGCGCGATCGGCCTGGTGCTGATCGTGCTGGGCTTCGCGGAAGGAAGCCGGCCGGATGACGCGATCGCCCCGGCGCCTCGCCGGGGCGATGCATTCGGTGCGTCTTAGTCTTCGGCGACGACGACGACCTTGACGGCCGTGTGCACGTCGGCGTGCAGGTGGATCTGCACCTCGAACTCGCCGAGATGACGGATCGGGCCTTCCGGCATGACGACTTCGCTCTTCTCGATCGACGTGCCGGCCGCGGTGAACGCTTCGGCGATGTCGCGCGGGCCCACCGAGCCGAACAGCTTGCCTTCCGGCGACGCATTGGCCTTCAGCGTGATCGCTGCGCCGTCGAGCTGCGCCTTGCGGGCCTCGGCGCCGCTGAGCTGCTGGTTCGCCTTCGCCTCGTACTCGGCGCGGCGCTTCTCGAACTCGGCGAGGTTCTTCTCGGTCGCCGCGACGGCCTTGCCGTGCGGGACGAGGAAGTTGCGGCCGTAACCCGGCTTCACGCGGACCTTGTCGCCGAGGTTGCCGAGATTCTTAACTTTCTGGATGAGGATGAGATCCATGATGCGGATTCCTATTCGTTAGCGTCGGTGATCTGGCGCAGCGTTGCCGCTGTCCGAACGGATCGGTGCCTGCTCAATGGCTGTCGCTGTACGGCAGCAGCGCGAGGAAGCGCGCGTACTGCACGGCGGTCGACAGCTGGCGCTGGTAGCGCGCCTTCGTGCCCGTGATGCGGCTCGGCACGATCTTGCCGGTCTCGGTGATGTACTGGCGCAGCACGTTGAGATCCTTGTAATCGATCTCGACGACGCCCTCGGCCGTGAAGCGGCAGAACTTTTTGCGGCGGAAGAACTTGGACATTTCGATATCTCCGGAAGACGGGACGAGCGATTACTCGGCGTTGTCGCTGCTGGCGGCAGGCGCGGGAACTGCGTCCTCGCGCGGCGGCCGCGCTTCGCGGTCGCGGCGCGGTCGCGGCGCGTCGTCGTCGTCGCCGCCGAAGCCGAAGCCTTCGTCGTCGCGGCGGCGGCGGTCGCCCTTGTCGTCCTTGTTCTTCATGATCGCGGACATCTCGGTGACCGCGTCCTCGCGCTTGACGATGAGGTGGCGCAGCACCGCGTCGTTGAAACGGAAGCCGGATTCGAGCTCGCCGAGGACGTCGCCCTCGCACTCGATGTTCATGAGCACGTAGTGGGCCTTCGCGAGGTGCTGGATCGGATAGGCCAGCTGGCGGCGGCCCCAGTCTTCGAGGCGATGGATCTTGCCCTTGCCGGTGCCCTCGATCAGCGTCTTGTAACGCTCGATCATCGCGGGCACCTGCTCGCTCTGGTCAGGGTGGACCAGAAACACGATCTCGTAGTGACGCATGATGTCTCCTTGTGGGTACCGGGCGAACGGATTTCGTCCCGGCAGCCTCCCGCGGCGCGGTGAGGCAAGGCCCTGCGTCCGGGCTGGCCGGACGAAGGGGGCGCGAATACTAGGCGAATCAGGGAATTGGCGCAACCATGACGCCGGGTTTTCCGGGCGGGCGCGGAATCGGATCGATCGCGGCGATCGCGTTGGCCGGGAGGATCCTCGCGCGGGCCGCCTGGCGGTCGTAGACGAAGACGTATTGCGAGATCGCGCCGAGATAGATCCATGGCCGGCCGCCGCCCGCCTGCGTCGGCAGCGCCGAGCCGTCGTTCATGCGTATTTCCACTTCGAGGCCGCGGCCCGCCTTGACGGCCTCGGCCCGATAGCCGGCGTAGTTGCCGACGAACGTCCACGCGTAGGCCACGATCACGACGACGTACATGAAGCGCATGTAGCCGCGCCGCTCGTTCATCCCGACGATGAAAGCGAGCCTGCGCCGCTGCCACCAGCCGAGCGACGGCGCGGCCTTGAGCCGCTCGCCCTCCGCCGCCCGCCGGCGCCGGCCGCGGATGTTGATGCGGTCGAACAGCCAGCACAGCGGAAACGTCGACAGCACGAGCACGATCGCGATCGGCTCCTGGATGCCTGCGGCGAGGAAATCGCTGATCTGCGACAGCGACAGCACCGGGATATCGAACTGCCGGTAGAACGCGTGATCGTAGAAGATGCCCGCCATCGCGACGAGCAGGTAGGTCAGCGTGATCACGAGCGCGGGCTCGCGCCGGAGCGTGCGCAGCACGTGCGGCATGACCTCGTAGAGCGCCGAGACCGGCTGCCCGTTCCGGGCCGACGCGTCCGGGATCGACGCGTCGGCGATCGTCGGCGGCGCGTCGCTCACGGCGCCGCCGTCAGGCCGCCGGCGCGACCGTGAAGCTTTCGCCGCACCCGCACTCGCCGGTGGCGTTCGGATTCTTGAACACGAACTGCGCGTTGATGCCCTGCCGCTCGAAATCGATCTCGGTGCCGTCGACGAACGGCAGCCACTTGCGATCGACGAGCACGTGCACGCCATCGAGATAGAACTCGACGTCGTTCGACGTCATGGCTTCGGCAACGTCGACGGTGTACGCATAACCCGAGCAGCCCGTGCGCTTGACGCCGAAGCGCACGCCGACCGCGCCCGCGGTCTTCGCGAGGTAGTCCTGCATGCGGCTTCTTGCCGCTTCGGTGAGCTGGATGGCCATGGGAAAATGATAGCGCAGGACCACGGGGAAGCGGCCGATTCGCTATCATCGCCGGTTCCTGCACGTTCGATATGGGTTTCCCGAGGCGGAGCTTCAAGGCATGGCGGCGGCGGAAAGGAACATAGTCAGCGTCAAGCAGGCGTTGTCCGGCACGGTCGCGCCCGGCCGCACGGTCACCGTGCGCGGCTGGGTACGCACGCGCCGCGATTCGAAGGCCGGCCTTTCGTTCGTCAACGTGAGCGACGGCTCCTGCTTCGATCCGATCCAGGTCGTCGCGACGGGCGATCTCGCCAACTACGCCGACGAGGTCGCCCGGCTGACCGCGGGCTGCGCCGTCATCGCGACCGGCGAGCTCGTGCCCTCGCAAGGCAAGGGCCAGGCGTTCGAGATCCAGGCAAAAGAGATCGAAGTCGTCGGCTGGGTCGACGATCCCGAGAAATACCCGATACAGCCCAAGCAGCACTCGCTCGAGTTCCTGCGCGAGGTCGCGCACCTGCGTCCGCGCACCAATCTCTTCGGCGCCGTCGCCCGCGTGCGCCACACGATCGCGAGCGCGATCCACCGCTACTTCGACCAGCACGGCTTCTTCTGGGTCAACACGCCGATCATCACGACGTCCGACGCCGAGGGCGCGGGCCAGATGTTCCGCGTGTCGACGCTCGATCTCATGAACCTGCCGCGCACGGACAAGACCGGCGCGATCGACTTCCACCAGGATTTCTTCGGCCGCGAGGCGTTCCTCACGGTATCGGGACAGCTCAACGTCGAAGGCTACTGCCTCGCGCTCAGCAAGGTGTACACGTTCGGCCCGACGTTCCGCGCCGAGAACTCGAACACGCCGCGCCATCTCGCCGAGTTCTGGATGATCGAGCCCGAGGTCGCGTTTGCGAACCTTTCGGACCTCGCCTCGCTCGCCGAGGATTTCCTCAAGTTCATCTTCAGGACCGTGCTCGCCGAGCGCGCCGACGACATGGCGTTCTTCGCCGAGCGCGTCGAGAAGAC
This sequence comes from uncultured Rhodanobacteraceae bacterium, assembly GCA_937902695.1. Classification (GTDB taxonomy): domain Bacteria; phylum Pseudomonadota; class Gammaproteobacteria; order Xanthomonadales; family Rhodanobacteraceae; genus Dokdonella_A. Next base: position 275 of record CALFNI010000104.1, on the reverse strand, counting down.
GGCCGTCTCGCGGCTCGAAGCGTTCGTCAACGCGCCGTTCGAGCGCATCGACTACACCGACGCGGTCGAGATCCTGAAAAAGTCCGGCAGGAAGTTCGAGTTCCCGGTCGAATGGGGCGCTGATCTGCAGACCGAGCACGAGCGCTATCTCACCGAGCAGCACGTCGGCCGTCCGGTCGTCGTCATGAACTATCCCGAGAAGATCAAGGCGTTCTACATGCGCCTCAACGACGATGCGAAAACCCTCGCCGCGATGGACGTGCTCGCGCCCGGCA
>CALFNI010000103.1 GCA_937902695.1 uncultured Rhodanobacteraceae bacterium | reverse complement strand
AATACGCCGCCGCCGAGCGTCAGGCCCAGCACACCCTGCCAGTTCGCCGCGCCGTAGAAGGCGCCGTCGCGCGCGCTCGCGAGCTGCAGTTCCTGGGGGATCGCACCGAGCGGAGACACGCGGCCTTCCGGATCGGCGGGATCCCAGTTGCGCAGGTTCTGGCTCGTGGTGAGCCCGACGTTCCAGCTGAAGCCGCCTTCGGTCGTGCCGAGCAGCGAGAGGCCGCCTTCGCGCCACGTCGACGGAATGATCGCGGTCTCGACGAGGTTTCGCTCGACGCCGTAATAGTTCGTCGGTTCGTGATGCTCGTTGAGGAAGCCGAGCGGGATCAGCGTCAGGCCCGCGCGGAATGCGAGCCCGGAGTTGAGCTGGTGCTCGACATAGAGCTGCTCGACCTCGCTCTCGCCCTGATCGTCGGCCGACGTGACCGCGTGCTCCCACTCGAGCTCGCCGTAGACGCGCGTATCCTCGTTGAAGGCGTGGCTGAAACCGAGCACCGCGCGGCGCAGATCGGCCTGCGATTTGCCCGCATCGCCGGTCGGATGGTTGTAGTTGAGCTCCCCGTAGCCCCAGAGGCGCGTCGAGTCGCTGCCGACACCGCGCGGCGGCGACGATGCTTGCGCGACGGTCGCCGATGACGCTGCCGGTGTCGCTGACGGTGCCGGCGTGACGACCGGTGCTGCGGCGGCCTGCGCGGCAAGGGCGGGTGCCGGCTTCGTCGCGCGCATCTCGTCGACCTCGGCCTGCAGCGCGGCGACCTGCCGGCGCAGCGCGTCGAGCTCCTTGCGCAGCGCGTCGTCTTCGGCGTGCGCGGGCACGGCCGCGCCGAGCGCGAGCGAAACGGCAGTCACGAGGACAGTCAGGCGGTGCATCGGGGCAATCTCCATTCGATATGCTGTTCGATGTGTCGTTTTAGCGCGCGAGCGGGCGCGACGGATCGGCGGTGTCGGTCGCGGGGTCGTAGCCGTCGGTCAGCGTGCCGAGGAACGCGATGACGTCGTCGATCTCCGCGTCGTCGAGGCGCGGCGCCTGGCCCGGGTGCCGGTCGTACGGCACTTCCCCGGTGTTGACGTTGCGGTGCATCTCGAGCGGCAGATCGTCGAACTTCTGCACGACGCCGTTTTCATCGCGCGGATAGAACTCCTCGGGATTCGTATCGCGGCGGACATAGAAGCGCAGCGCATCGCGCAGGGTCTTGAAGAGACCGTTGTGGAAGAACGCCTGTCGTGTCGCGACGTTGCGCAGCGTCGGCACCTTGAACGCGCCGCAGAGATCGGTCCGTCCGGCGAGGTCGGTGCGCACGGGGCCGCAGAGGCCGAGATCGAAATACGCGGGATCGGCGTTCGCCGGAATATCCGCATTGCGCGGCAGGCCGAGATTGTCGTAGGTGTAATCGGTGAAGAGCGGCGGCGAGCCGTCGCTGCCGCGCGCGCTCGGATGGCATCCCTGGCAGTTGCCTTTGTCGGCGCGGTTGAACAGCGCGAGGCCGCGCAGCTCCGCCGGCGACAGCATGACCTTGCCGGCCAGGAAGGCGTCGTACTTCGAATCGAAGCGATGCAGTTCGGGATCGGTCCGCTCGAACGCCTCGACCGCGAAGCGCGCGCGGAAGAACGCGCCGTCCGCATCGTCGAACATGTCCGCGCCGAAAACCTGCTTCAGCTCGTCGGCGTATTCGGCGAGCGCGAGCTTCGCGGCGAACGTCGATGCATCGCCGTTCGCCATCTCGTTCGCCGACAGGAACGGACGTTCGGCCTGGTCGAGAAGGCTCATCGCGCGTCCGTCGCGGTCGAAGCCGCCGGTCGGCGTGCCTTCGCTGTCGAAGAAGAAGCCGAACGGGTTGAGATAGCGCAGCGACGGCACGCTGCGCGTGCCTGGCTGATCGAGCAACGGGCCGCCGAACTGTACGGCGAGGTCGTTCGTTTGCGCATGCGCGTGCGCAGGATCGTGGCACGTCGAGCACGCCATCCGGCCCGACGCGGACAGGGACGGATCGAAGAAGATCTTGCGGCCGAGCGATGCCGGCGTCGGCGCGGCGTCGGCATTGGCATTGGCCCTGACGCGCGCGACCAACGCATCCGCAGCTGCAGCGTAAGCGCGCGCCCTCGACGAATCCGCGGCCGTCGCGATCGTGCTCGCCGCCAGCGCAATGGCGATGGAGATCGTCCGGATGAACTGACGCGGCATGGCCCCGGCTCCGTTGCCCGCGGCCTAAGCGGCCGCGCGGCTTTCGTTTTCGAAGAACGAACGCAAACCCAAACGAGAATGGTTCTTACTTCCGAATACGATAACGAGGCCGTCCGGCCGCGTCAATCGGCCGTCGGATCTAGGCCTTGCGGATCCAGGCGTGCGCCGCGAGCGCGACCCAGCCGACGACGAACGCGACGCCGCCGAACGGCGTGATCACGCCGGTGACGCGCGGCCCGCCGAGCGCGAGCGCGTAGAGGCTGCCGCAGAACAGCACGATTCCGACGACGAACGCGATGGCGGCGATGCGAAGGCAGGTCGACGCGCCTTCGCGCGCGAGCAGCGCGACCGCGACTGCGGCGAGCACGTGCCAGAACTGATAGTCGACGGCCGTATGCCAGGTCGCGAGCGAGCGCGCGTCGAACGTGTCGCGCAACGCGTGCGCGCCGAACGCACCGAGCAGCACGGCGGCGGCGCCGAGCAGCGCCGCGATGACGAGAACGGCCCGCGCGAAGCTCATGACCGCTTTTCCCCCTCTCCCGCGCAGCGGGAGAGGGCTGGGGTGCGGGCAATCTTGGGGAAGCGTCGAACCACGCGTGCCCTCACCCTACCCTCTCCCGCAAGCGGGAGAGGGGAAAAGCGCGAGCACGCTGCGGGCATCAACCCGCCTTCGGCTTCTTCGCGGGCGCCGCCTTCTTCGCGTCGGCGCCTTCCTTCTTCGCGGCCTTCTTGTCTTCGAGCGGCTTCAGGAAATCGTCCGGCGCCTTGTTGATCGCGGCGTACTTGTAGGGCGGCAGCACGAACGTCCAGTCCTTGAAGCGCGCGTTGAGATCGTCGACGTCCTTCCTGAGCGCGGCGAGCTTCGCGTCGCGATCCTTGGCCGGATCCGCGGCCGGCGTTTCCTTCGCATCCGCAGGCTTCGCGGCGGCAGCCTCCTTCGCCTTCGCCTGCTCGGCATCGATATGCGTTGCCGCCGCTGTCTCGTCTTCGGACGCCGCAAACTGCGCGTAATCCTTGCCGTCCTTCTCCCACGCGGTCACGTCGAAGATGAGGCCGTCGAACGTCGCGAAGCGCGCCTTCAGCGGCTTCTCGGCCGGCGGCGCATCCTTCGCGGGCACGGCATCTTCGAACTTGAGCCCGCCGAGCGTCGAGGCCGGTCCGTTGATCGCATAGTCCGAGCCCGCCTCGCGGCCTTTGGGAATGTCGGCCAGCTTGAAGTTGGCGTCGCCCTCGGCGGCCTTGGCGAGCCGGACGGTCTTGCCGTCGGGCCGCGTGATGTCGACCGACGATATCCGCGTCGCGGCGATGTCGGCGAGATCCTTGCGGAGCCAGTTTTCGGTCTTCTTGTCGACGACGAGGCTGCCCGACTCGAGCCAGCTTTCGGCCTCGCCGTCGCGGCGCACGAACGTGCCGCCGTGCTGGTTCGAGTTTCCGATGATCA
>CALFNI010000102.1 GCA_937902695.1 uncultured Rhodanobacteraceae bacterium | reverse complement strand
GCCTGGTGCTGCCAGACGACCGAGCCGTCGGCGGCGTCGACGGCCATCAGCGTGCCGTCCTGCGCGAGCAGGAACAGCAGATCCCTGGTGCCGCCGCTCGTCTGCACGCCGCTGAGATATACCGGCGCGCTGTCGACATCCTTCGGCAGCGTCGCCTGATAGCGGCGCTGGACCTGATCGACATTCGCGGCGCTCAGCGTCGTCTCGGCGGTGTTGCGGCCGCTGTGCGTCGCGTCGTAGCCGAACTGCATCCAGTCGGCGGCCGACGCGCCCGCGAACGCCGTCGCCGCGACGAAACCGCCGAGGGTGCGCACCGGGATGTTCGCTCGCATCACGCTCGTCTCCTTTCGATCGTCGCTGACGGGGGCGATCGAGGCGTGCATGGGGGACCGGCATCTTACGCCGCGGCGAGCGCCTGCGGCGACGCAGCACGCGCATCATTGCAGCGTTCGTTCATCGAAATTGTGACGCAGGCGCGCGCCGCGGCGTCAATGCAAAACTAACGTATGCCGTGCTAGAAGACAGTCTCGTGCCTGGCCGCCGGGGAGAATGCACATGCGCGTCCACCACTGGATCAGCGGGCTCTTCGCGGCCGCAGCCGCGCTATCCGCTCTCGCAACGACCGCATCGGCGATTACGCCGGCCGACCTCAGCCTCGTCCGCTTTCCGGATGACAGCACCACGTTCGCGCAGCCGATCGGCATCCGCGCGCCGAACGACGGCAGCGGACGCGTCTTCATCATCGAGCGCTGCAGCGACATCGTGATCGTGAAGAACGGTGCCGTACTGCCGACGCCGTTCGTTTCGATCGACACCGCGTGCAGCAGCGAGCAGGGCATCCTCGGTCTCGCGTTCGATCCCGACTACGCGACCAATGGCACGTTCTACGTGACGTACACGGCGCCGAACAGCGACCCCCGGATCGGCAACGCGAACGACCAGGTGCTCGCGCGCTACACGGTATCGGCGGGCGATCCCGACGTTGCGAATCCGGACGGCGAGATCCTGCTGCGCGTTCCCGACATCGCCGACAACCACAACGGCGGCGACCTCGCGTTCGACTCGGAAGGCTTCATCAACTGGTCGATGGGCGACGGCGGCGTGCAGGGCGATCCCAACGGATTCGCGCAGTGCACAGGGCGCAAGAAAGCCGACAACGATCCGTCGAGTTGCCACGACACCTCGGGCAGCGGCCCGACGTACTACCTGATGGGCAAGATCATCCGGCTCGACGTGCACGGCACGATCGCATCGGCGGCGTCGAACATCTGCGGCGTCCAGGCCGGTCAGCCGGTTCCCTATGCGATACCGCCGGGCAATCCGTTCGCCGACGCCGGCGCGCATCCGGACGACTGCGCGGAAATCTTCAACTGGGGCTTCCGCAATCCGTTCCGCTTCAGCATCGACCGCGAGACCGGCGACATGCTGATCGGCGACGTCGGCCAGAATGCGTACGAGGAAATAGACTTCCAGCCGGCCGGCAGCGCGGGCCAGAACTTCCAGTGGAACCAATGTGAAGGTTTCCACACGTATCCCGGCGGCAGCGCGCCGTGCGCGGGACCGTCCGGCAGCGTGCCGCCAAAGCTCGAGTACTCGCACGCGTTCGGCTGCGCCGTCGTCGGCGGCTTCCGCTATCGCGGCCCGATCGGTCCGTTCCGCGGCCAGTACGTCTTCAGCGACAACTGCAGCGGCGGCATCTACGTCGTCGCCGACGCCGATGGCAGCCTGCCGGTCTGGACGTCCGAGCAGCTGGGCGGCACGCCCGGCATGAGCACATACAGCTTCGGCGAGGACGAGGCCGGCAACGTGTACGTCGCCGACGGCATCGGGCCTGTGTACGTGTTCCATTCCGACAGCGGCGCCGACGTCATCTTCGCGAACGGTTTCGAGTGATCCGCCCCGGCATCCGCCGCCGGCAGGGTGGCTCTTTCACCGCTTCGGTGTAGAGTCCGCGCCTTCGCTTGAATTGTCCCCGGGGACGGCAATGCGCGCGATTCGGCGGGTCTCATGCGCAATCATCGGCTTTGCGGCCGC
>CALFNI010000101.1 GCA_937902695.1 uncultured Rhodanobacteraceae bacterium | reverse complement strand
TGCCTTCGCCGAAACCTTCGTTGCCCTTGCGCTGGATGATCTCGAAGAAGATCGGCCCGATGCAGTTCTGCGTGAAGATCTGCAGAAGCTTGCGCTGCTTGGTTTCCTTGTCGGCATCGATGAGGATCTTGTTCTTCCTGAGTCTCGGCACGTCCTCGCCGTGGTCCGGCACGCGGACGTCGATGACTTCGTAGTACGTCTCGGGCGTGTCGAGAAACTCGACGCCTGCCTCGCGCATCGCTTCGACCGTTTCGTAGATCGTGTCCGTGAAGCACGCGATGTGCTGGATGCCTTCGCCGTGGTACTGGTCGAGGTATTCGTTGATCTGCGACTTCGGATCGGACGATTCGTTGAGCGGAATGCGCACGAGGCCGTCCGGTGCGGTCATCGCCTTCGAGACGAGGCCGGTCTTGGCGCCCTTGATGTCGAAGTAGCGGATCTCGCGGAAGTTGAACAGGCGCTCGTAGTAATCCGCCCACTTCTTCATGTTGCCGAAGAAGAGGTTGTGCGTCAGGTGATCGATGAACGTGAGGCCGAAGCCTTTCGGGTTGCGCTCGACGCCGGGGAAGAACTCGAAGGCGCCGTCGTAGATCTCGCCTTTCGCGCCGTAGGTGTCGATGAGATACAGCATGCAGCCGCCGATGCCGGTGATGACCGGTGCGTCGACGGCTTTCGTATTCTCTTTCGGACCGATCGGCTCGGCGCCGTTCTTCAGCGCCTGCTCCCGTACCCATGCGGCCGGCTTGCCGAAGCGGATCGCGAAACCGCTCGCGCACGGACCGTGCGTCGCGGCGAAGTCGGCCGCGAACGAACCGGGCTCTTCGTTGACGAGAAAATTGCACTCGCCCTGCCGATACAGCGTGATGTTCTTCGTGCGATGCTTGGCGACCGCAGTGAACCCGAGTTTCGGGAACAGTGCATGCAGCAGCTTCGCGTCCGGCGCGGCGAACTCGACGAACTCGAAGCCGTCGACACCCATCGGGTTCTCGAACGTGGTGACCTCGATGCCGAGATTGGGCTGGGCGTTCATGGGCATTCTCCGTCGGGCGCTTCGCTGGGACTTTCGGCCGCGCATCCGCTCTTTGCGTCATGCGGCCGTGGACGAGTACCGGGCCCTCCTTTATAGTTTCATTTGAAACCATTTGCAAGGCCGCCGAATCTTGGTCGATCACGCCCCGCTCGAGCTCGAACGCTTCCTGCCGTACCGCCTCTCGATCCTGTCGAATCGCGTCAGCCAGGCGATCGCGCGCGAATACACCGACCGCTTCAATCTCTCGATGACCGAATGGCGCGTCATGGCCGTCCTCGCCCGTTTCAGCGGCGCGGGCATGTCCGCGCGCGAAGTCGCCGAGCGCACCGCGATGGACAAGGTTGCCGTCAGCCGCGCGCTCGCACGGCTGACCTCGGCAGGCCGCGTCAGCCGCTCGACGCACGGCGGCGACAAGCGGCGCTCGGTGCTTCGGCTGACTGCGAAGGGCTGGAAGATCCACGATACGGTCGCGCCGCGCGCGCGGGCGCACGAGCGCGAGCTGCTTGGGCACCTGACGACGGAAGAGAAGCGCGTGCTGGCGCAGGTTCTCGACAAGCTCGCGCCGCTGGAATAGCGCGGCATTCCCCCTCTCCCGCTTGCGGGAGAGGGCTGGGGTGAGGGCAGGCTTGCGACGCCCTCTCAAGCGTGCCCTCATCCGCCTTCGGCACCTTCTCCCGCACGCGGGAGAAGGGAAAGCCCTACTTGATGCCGTGCATCAGCCGGTTGATCAGCGGCGCGATCACGAACAGCACGACGCCGGCGCCGCCGAGCAGATAAAAGCTGAACGTGAATCCGCCGAGCGCCGAGGCCACCGTCATGCCCGTCTCGCCGCTGATGCTGCCCGCGAGCAGGCCTGACATGTTGTTGCCGATCGCCTGCGACAGGAACCAGCCGCCCATCGAAAGCCCGACCACGCGCAGCGGCGCGAGCTTCGTCACCATCGAAAGCCCGATCGGCGACAGGCAGAGCTCGCCGAGCGTCTGCAGCACGTAGCACGCGACGAGCGGCCAGAACGGAATATGGTTGTCGGGGCCGACGAGATTCTTCAGCGCATACATCAGCACGAGGAACGCGAGCGCGTTGCCGATCAGGCCGAGGCCGAACTTGCGCGGAATCGACGGCTCGATGTTGCGCTTGCTCATCCAGCCCCAGCAGAGCGCGACGAGCGGCGCGATGAGCACGATCGCGAGCGGGTTCACCGACTGGAACCAGCCGGTCGGGAACTCCCAGCCACCGAGATTGCGGTCGACGATGTTCTCGGCGAGGAAGTTGAACGAGCTGCCCGCCTGCTCGAAGAACATCCAGAACAGCACGTTGAACGCGAACATCACCAGCATCGCGATCACGCGGTCGCGCTTGATGCTGCCTTCGCGCAGGCCTTCGGTGACGAGCGCGATCGCCACGACGACGAACAGCGCGCCGAGCAGCCACGCCAGCCAGTACGCACCGACCTGCGAGATCAGCAGGTAGACGATGGGCGCGACGAGCGCGCATCCGACGATGACGGCGAGCATCGTCTTCGGCCCTTCGCGCCCCGGCGGCGGCCGGCCGATCGCGCCGAGCTGCCGGCGGCCGAAATAGAACCAGAGGTACGAAAGCGCCATGCCGATGCCGGTCGCGACGAACACGACGCGGTAGTTCTGCTGCTGCGGCGTATTCGTGATCACGCTCGCCAGCCAACCGGTGACGATCGGCGCGACGAAACCGCCGAGGTTGATGCCCATGTAGAAGATCGTGAAGCCGCGATCGCGACGCGGATCGCCTTCGGCGTAGAGCTGGCCGACCATCGAGGAGATGTTCGGCTTGAAGAGTCCGTTGCCGGTGATGACGAGCGCGAGGCCGAAGATAAAAACCTGCTGGTTCGGGACCGTGATCGTGAAGAGGCCAAGACCCATGATCACCGCGCCGAGCAGGATCGAGCGCTGGTAGCCGAGCAGGCGATCCGCGACGAAACCGCCGCCGATCGACGTCGCGTAGACGAGCGCGAGGTAAGCGCCGTACGTGCGGCGCGCATAGCCCTGCCCCAACGGATCGCCCGAGAAGAACTGGTCGACGATGTACAGGGTCAGCGC
>CALFNI010000100.1 GCA_937902695.1 uncultured Rhodanobacteraceae bacterium | reverse complement strand
GCCTCGCTCCCGATCCAGATCACGAGCAGGAACTGCAGCAGCGAGTTGCTGTAGCCGACCAGCACTTCGAGCCGGGCATAGCCGAAGGTCCTGCGCGCGTCGGCAGGTCGCCGCGAGTAGTGCGCGCCGAGCCAGGCGAAGATCTGCGCGCCCGCATCGACGAGCATGTGGCCTGCATCCGCGATCAGAGCCAGCGAGTGCGAGACGAAACCGCCGATCGCCTCGGCGAGGAGCATCAGCACCGTCAGCGCGAACGCGAAAAGGAGCCGGCTCTCGCGTCGCGCCGGCGGCGAGGCATGAGCGTGAGCGTGAGCGTGGTCGTGCGAATGGATCACGGCGAGAGACTGCGAGGGTGCCGGAATCCGATGCTAGGCAGCGCGATCGCGGTTACACAATCACCGAGGCGCTCGCGCGTCAGTGTTCGCACGCGGCGTCGTGCACGTGCCCGTGCGCGAGACGCAGGTTCGTCAGGTGCGAAACCGCGACGAGCGTGCCGCCCATCGCGACCAGCACCGCGTGCGCGGTCGCGCTCGACTCGAAGTCGACGATCATGCCGGCGGCGAGCAGCAGGATTCCGGGGACGAGGAACCAGAACGCGCGGAAGCGGTGATGGCGGCGAAACCCGACGATCAGCGTCGTCAGCGCGAGCACGCTCGCGAAGGCGACGAAGCCGCGTTCGAAGCGGTGGTTGGCGAGGAAGCCGAGACCGATCGCCGGCAGCGTCGCGATCACGAGCGGCAGCGCCGCGCAATGCACGGCGCAGAGGAAGGATGCCGTCGCGCCGAGGCGGTCGAAGCGGCTCGCTAGGGGGAGTCTGCGCTGGCTCATGGGTTCTCGTCTGACGCTATAACGTAACTTATCTGGGCGGCGTCCGTGCGCATCTCAAGCGGCGTCGCACAAGGTTCCGCCAAGGTGACGTGCTGCGCAGTGGGATGTCGCATTGAAGATATAATATAACATTATGGTCGCGAATGGAAGCGCCATGCGATCCCCACCTCCTGGCCGCTCGTTCTTGCTGCTTCCTGCCGCGCAATACGGCTGCGGCGGCCACGCCAAGTCCCTGTCGCGCGAAGGCATGCGCTGTCCTGCCCTGTCCTGCTGTAGCGCAGCATGACAATCGACAACGAAAACCTCACGATGTAAACGTTTACGTAAACGTTTACATCGCGGCGCCGGGATGCGCTCTTCGCTCTGGGGTAGGGCGTGACCGCAACGATCAAAGATGTCGCTCGGGCTGCAGGCGTATCCGTCGCCTCCGTCTCGCGCGCGCTCAATGGTCATGAAAGCGTCACCGACGCGACGCGACAACGCATACTCGCCGCGGCCGGACAGCTTCGCTACGTGCCGCATGCGGCCGCGCGCAGCCTCATCACGCGCCGCACCGACACCATTGGGGTGCTGCTGCCCGACCTCCACGGCGAGTTCTTTTCCGAGCTGATTCGCGGCATCGACGCGGCGTCGCGTGCGAGCGGACGGCATCTGCTTATCTCGAGCTCGCACGGCTCCGAAGCCGAAGCGGCGCAGGCGCTGCGCATGCTCCAGGGGCGCGTCGACGGCCTGCTCGTCATGTCGCCGCATGCCGATGCGGGCGTGCTCGCCGCGAACCTGCCGGCGGGGCTGCCGACCGTGCTGCTGAACACGCGCGTCGCACCCGGCAGCTATCCCGCCTTCTCGGTCGACAACTATGGCGGCGCCGCGGCGATGATGCGGCACCTCTTCGCGGGCGGACGCCGCCGCATCGCGTTCATCGGCGGTCCCGACAACAACTTCGACGCCGACGAGCGCCTGCGCGGCTATCGCGACGCCATCGCCGCGCGCAGCGGCGCGAACGAGATCGTGTTGCGCGGCGATTTCACCGAGTCGTCGGGCTATCGCGCCGGACTCGATATCTGCGCCGGCAGCGAACGGCCGGACGCGATCTTCGCTGCGAACGACATGATGGCGCTCGGCTGCCTGTTCGCGCTGACCGAAAAAGGCGTCGCCGTGCCGGACGACATCGCGCTGGCCGGCTTCGACGACGTGCCGATCGCGCGCTTCGTGACGCCGCCGCTGACGACGGTGCGCGTGCGCATCGCCGATCTCGGCCGCCGTGCGTTCGAGCGGCTCGCCGAGCTCATCGACGACGGCGACGACGGCGCGAAAACCACCGAGCGGCTCGACTGCGAGCTCGTCGTGCGCCTGTCATCGGGCAGGCACGACGAGGCGTCGCCGGCGTCGGCCGCCGACACCAGCTGAAGCGCGGGCTTCGATCACGACCGCTCCATTCACGACACAACGATTCCTGCACCACGTTCGTTACCTTTTGGGGAGTTACCCGCCATGCAAACGCGACGTCCTCGCTTTGTCGTCCCGAAACCCACGCTGCTGGCTTGCGCGCTCGCCGGCTGCCTTGCGCTCGGCGCGCCCACGGCATCCGCGCAGAGCACCGGCGCGACGCTGCGCGGCGAAGCCGCCGGCGGCGCCGAGATCACCGCGACGAATACCGCGACCGGTCTGGTTCGCCGCGTCACCGCGACGAGCGAAGGCAGCTACACGCTCGCCAACCTTCCGCCGGGCACGTACACGGTCACGGCCGCAGGCGGCGCGACGCAGACGATCACGCTCAGCGTCGCGCAGACCGCGGAGCTCGACCTCGCCGCCGGCGGCGAAGTCGCGCCGACGCTCGAAGGCATCACCGTCACGGCGCTCGCGCTGCCCGAAGTGAAGACATCGGAAGTCGGCGGCACCGTGTCGACGAAGATCATCAACACGATCCCGCAGACGACGCGCAACTTCCTCGAGTTCGCCGACGTCATCCCGGGCGTCGTATTCAGCATCAATCCCGACAACGGCACGACCAAGCTCCAGGGCGGCGCGCAGTCGGCGAGCAACATCAACGTCTACATCGATGGCGTCGGCCAGAAGAACTACGTCCTGCAGGGCGGCATCACGGGCCAGGATTCCTCGCGCGGCAATCCGTTCCCGCAGCTCGGCATCGGCGAATACAAGGTCATCACGCAGAACTACAAGGCCGAGTACGACCAGCTCTCCAGCGCCGCCGTGACCGCCGTGACGAAGTCGGGTACGAACGAGTTCCACGGCGAGGTGTTCGGCTCGTACACG
>CALFNI010000099.1 GCA_937902695.1 uncultured Rhodanobacteraceae bacterium | reverse complement strand
GACCATGTGCCCGCTGATGCTCTGCACGCTGATCCTGCTCACGACATCCCAGCCCGCCGCCCACGCGGCCCCGGCGCCCGCGCCGCGCGATGCCGCGTTCGCGGTCATGAAGCTCGAGGAAGGCGTCTGGGACGCCGCGATCGAGTTTCCGCCCGCGAAACCCGGCGACGCGCCGACGAAGGCGCACGGCGTCCAGACCAACACGTTCGTGACCGGCGAGCGCTGGATCAGGAATGACTTCGCGGTCGATGCGAAATACGGCGGCCACGGCACGTGGGGCTACGATCCGAAGAAGGGCAGGTACGTCGGCATCTGGGTCGATTCGAACCAGGATTACATTCGCCTCGACGAGGGCACGTTCGATGCCGATACGCAGACGATGACGTGGACGAGCGAGCTTCGGCAGCCCGATCCGTATCCGCCCGCGAAGTACCGCATGATCGAGACCTTCAAGGGCGATACGCGCGTGCTGACGATGACGGCGATCGGGCCGAAGAGCGGCAAGGAAGTCCCGCTCGGCACGATCGTCTTCACGCGGCGGAAGTGAACGCCGCGGCGGCGCTTCGGCACGCCGTTCCGTCCGGTTGACCGCGGCGCTGGCCGGCGCAAGACTCGCCAGGCCGCGGTTTCGCGGCCGGTTTTGCGCGGGAGCTCACGCCATGGCGACTCGAAAACGCACGCCTGCGACGAAGCGCGCGACGAAAAAACGCGCAAGCCCGCGTCCGCCGGCACGGACCTCTGCCGCGAAGAAAACGCGCGCGCAGCGCGCGGCGCCGGGCGCCGGAGCGAAAGCGGCCCAGAAGAAGCATGTCGCAAGAAAAGGCGCGACGACCCGCGTACCGAGCAAGACCGCGGCCGGCAGGACGAAGGTCGCGAAGGCACCGCGCGGCGCGATAGCGGCACCGCGCGTCGAGACGGCGCGGCGGCTCGCCGAGCCGCCAGCGGCCGATGCGTCGCTGTTTCCGTGCGGCGACGAGGCGCTTCGCGCTGCGACCGGCAAGGACTGGAGCGAATGGTTCGCCATGCTCGATGCCGCCGGCGCCGCGGCGCGAAGGCTCGACCATCAGCGCGTCTGGGATCTGGCGATGCAGTCGCTGCCCGAGACAGCGGGCTGGTGGGGTCAGATGGTCAGCGTCGGCTACGAGCGCGCGCGCGGCCTTCGCGAGAAGCACGAGGGCTGCAGCGGCGAGTTCCAGGCAACGTCGTCGAAGACGTTTGCGGTGCCGCTATTCGCCGCGTTCGCGGCATGGGCCGATGCGAGCCTGCGCGGCGCCTGGCTCGATGCGCCGGGTCTCGCGTTCACCAAGCTCAACGCAGGCAGGAACATCCGCGCGCGCTGGCCGAACGGCGCGCTGCTCGACATCCGCTTCAACGCGACCGGGCCGGACAAGTGCCAGATCGTCGTCGATACGATGAAACTCGACGACGGCGAGGCCGTGCAACAGGCCAAGGCGTTCTGGCAGGCGCAATTCGAACGCCTTCAGCAGTATTTCAACGCGTGAACGGGCCGCGCGCGCCGATGCGCGCGCTCAGCCGTCGAAGCCGTCGGCGAAGATCGTGTCGTCGCTCGGCACCGGATCGACGTCGAGCGTGACGGAGTTGTTGGTCGTGTCGGGATCGGTCTGCGGCGCGCCGACGACGGCGGTGGCCGAGTTCGACAGCGTGCCGGTCGTCCCGGCCGCGACGGTCCCGTCGACGGTGAAGACGACCTCGCTGCCGGACGGAAGGCTCACCGAGCCCGCAATCGTTCCGCTGCCGCTCGCGGGGCAGCTCGCGCCGCCGCTCGGGACGCAGGTCCACGTGACGCCGTCATAGTCCGCCGGGAATGCATCGACGATCGTCGTGCTGGACGCCGCCGCCGGGCCGGCGTTGTCGATCGTGATCGTGTAGGTGAGCGGCGCGCCGGCCGTGTACTGCGGCGGATCGGCCGACATCGCGACGGCGACGTCCGCCTCGGTCGACACGCTCTGGCAATCGACGACCGCGCGGATGACCCAGTCGCCGGTGACGCCGAGCGTCGTGTTCGAGAACCACTGGTAGACGCCGCCGCCGAGCGAGGCATAGATCGCGTTGCCGTTCGGCGTCGCGCCGTCTTCGTCGATGACGACGCTGGGACCGTCGGTCGGATCGGGCGCTTCGGCAAACGTCAGGGCGACGACGAACGTCTCGCTCTCGGCGACGGGGACGATCAGCGGGATCGTCTGGTTTTCGTCGAGGTAGCGGTATTCGTTGAGGACGCCGTCGGTCAGGACCGGGCCGCCGATCTCCTCGGCGAGGTCGCCCGGCACCGGAAACGTGCCGGCGCGGTAGATGTCGATCGAATCCTCGAGCGCGAGCGGCGCGGTGCCGAACAGCGAGCGCCAGAAGATGTCGACGGCGACGATGTTGCCGCTGCAGGGCGTGGTCAGCCACGCCGCGGCTTTCTCGTTGGCGACGAAGCCGGCCTCGATGGTGCCCTGGCCGCCGTTGCCGAGCGAGTCGTTCTGGACCGTGACCTCGTTGGCGGCGGCGGTCGCGGCGAGCGCGATACCGACCGGCAGCCAGAATGCCGAACGCATGGCGATTGCCCCTGTGCCGACGCCGGATTGCGCTGCCAGCGTAATGAGGCGGCCCGCGCGATGACGCGATGGCGGTCACACAAGCGCACGGCTCGCGGCAATTGTCCGGCGGGCACGTCGATGGTGTGATGGCGCCGATGCCGCCCGGACTTCGCATCCGCCTCGCTACCGAAGCCGACGCGCACGCGATCGGCGTGCTGGTCCGGCGCGCGACACGGCAGGACGTGATGCCGGACCAGTCCGCGCAGGCCGGGGCGCACCTCCTCCGCGGCATGACCGCGCGCGCCGAGCGCCAGCGGATACGCGAGGGCAAGCGCTATTTCGTCGCCGAGCTCGGCGGTCGCATCGTCGGCGTCGTCGCGACGCGCGACGACAGCCACGTGTTCCGCCTGTTCGTCTCGCGGCGCTGGCGGCGGCACGGGATCGCCGGTGCGCTGTTGC
>CALFNI010000098.1 GCA_937902695.1 uncultured Rhodanobacteraceae bacterium | reverse complement strand
CGGCCTGGGTGCTGAGCCTCATCAACAATTGCGTAGGGATCGTCGGCCTGATGCCGGAGCAGACGCAGGACGAGATCCTCGGTGTCGATCCGAATGCGCGTGTCGCGGGCGGGCGGGCGCCGAGCTCGGACACGCGCCGCGTCGAAGGCGGCGTCATCGCGTCCGGCAAGTGGTTCTGGGCATCGGGCTCGCTGCACGCCTCGTGGGGCATGCTCGGCATCATCGCGACCGCGCCCGACGGGCGCCGCACCGATCAGTACCTCGCGTTCGTGCCGATGAGCGAGCTGTCGATCGAGTACACGTGGAACGCATCGGGCATGAAGGGCACGGGCAGCAACTGCCTCGTCGCCGAGGACATCTTCATCCCCGATCACCGCATGATCTCGCTCGCCGACGCCGTCGAGGGACGCACGCTGTCGCCGTTCGAGAACGAGGTTCTGTACCGGTCGGCATTCATCCCGGTCATGGTGCTCTCGCTGGTCGCGCCGCAGCTCGGCCTCCTTCGCGCCGCGCTCCGGCATACGAGCGAGCTCGCCGGCGAGCGCAACATTCCGTATACGACCTACGAGCGCCAGACCGATTCGCCGGCGTTCCAGCTGCAGATCGCCGAGGCGGCGATGATGATCGACACGGCGCACCTGCACGCGTACCGGGCGGCGGACGACGTGGACGCGACGGCGGCGCGCGGCGAGTACATGGCATACGACGCGCGCGCGCGCGTGCGCGCCGAAGCGGGCTACATCGCCAAGACGACGACCGAGGCGCTCAACACGCTGATCTCCGCGCACGGCGCGGGCTCGTTCGCCGACGCCAACCCGATGCAGCGCATCTGGCGCGACGCGAACACCGCCGCGCGCCATGCGTTCGTGCTGCCGCCGGTCTGCGAGGAGCTGTACGGGAAGGTGCTGCTCGGCGTGAGGCGCAACATCACGCCGCTGATCTGAGTGCCGGCGATCCTAGTTCGGATCGAAGCCGTTCGCGAAGATCGTGTCGTCGCCTGTTTGGGTGAAGCTCGCCGATACCGTGCAGTCGGCGGTGACCGGCGCCGTCGTGTAGACGAAGTTGCCGAGCGATCCGCCGCAGCCGGTCACGCTGGTCAGCATGAAACCCGTATCCGCCGACAACGTGAACGCGACGGTGTCGCCGTCGTCGACCGTCTGCGGATCGCTCGGCGCGATCGTGCCGCCCGCCGTCGCCGTCGGCGTCACGGTATGCGTGACCGGCGGCGTGGCGGCGAACGAGGCGGTCACCGTGCAGTCGGCGGTCACGGGCGCGGTCGTGAAGAGGTTTCCGGCGAGGCTGCCGCCGCAGCCGCTCACCGAATCGATCGAAAAGCCGTTGTCGGGAACCGCGGTGAACGAGGTCGTCGTGCCGTCGTTCACGGTCTGCGGCGTTCCGGGCACGAGGCTTCCGTTCGCGCCGGCGACCGGCGTCACGACATGCGTCACCGGCGGCGGGCCGTTGAACCCGTAGGCCTTGAGGTAGGCGGTGCCGCCCTCGACGTCGGTCACGTAGATGACGCCGTTGACGACGATGGGGCTCTGCCAGTGGATGCCGCTCAGCGTGGGCGACGTCCACAGCACGTTGGCCGTGACCGGGTCGCGTGCCATCAGCGTGTTGACCGAGGCGCCGTCGGCGGTGCCGACGTGGTAGAGCACGCCGTTGGCGATCACCGGCGACGTCGTGCCGATATCGACGCCGATGGATTCTCGCCACATCGACGTCAGCTGCGGGATCTGGCTGCCGTTGAGGCCGAGCTTGTAGCCGTAGAGGCCGGTCCTGAAGCTCGCGAAGAAGACCCAGGTGGCATTGTCGGCCGGATTGACCCAGACCGCCGACTGCTCGTGACCGCCGTAATTGTCCGGCGGCGGCGTGATCACCTGGATCTCGCCGCCGATGTGGCGCGGGCCGCCGGCGCCGCTCATGTCGTCGAGGTTGATCAGCTTCAGCACTTCGTCCTTGCCGCCCTGCAGGCCGAGGTGCGGGATGGCGCTGCCCGCCGGCACCGGCAACAGCGCGACCGACATGGCGCCGAGATCGAGATCGTGCTGGTAGAGGTTGAGGAAATCCGTCGGCGTATAGCTGTCGTAGGGCACGCCCGGCGTCGCGGGCGTGCCGTCGGGCGCGAGCGAGATGAGGCTGTCGCCCCAGTTGTTGCCGCCGGTGTTCGCGTCGTAGGGCCCGTTGCCCGAGCTGATGTAAACGCGATTGCGGGCGGCGTCGAAAACCGCGCCGCCGCGACCCCAGATCGAGCTGCCGACGCTGCTGCACTGATCGCCCGACGGCCCCGCAAGATGGATGGCGAGGTTGCTGCACAACGTATTGAAGACGACCTGCGCCCCGGTCGAGAGGTTGATCGTGGTCAGGTGTCCCTGGTAGTCGCCCGTATCGGTGTAACCGCTCGCCACGGAATAGAGATAGCTCGTTCCGTTGTAGGTCGCGATGGCGAGACTGCCATTGGGGCGCTCCATCGTCGGCTTGATGGTCGAGACTTCCGGCCAGTTCGCGTCGGTCGTTTCCGCGCCGTCGGCGACGGCGTACTTGTGAATCTTGCCGTCCGGCATCGTCATGTAGACGTACTGGCGATTCGGGTCGATCGCCGGCGAGGACGTGACGACCGATGCGGGACCCGGCGACTTCGACCAGACGACACTGCCGTCGGCGGCGTCGAGCGCCATCGCGGTGCCGCTGCGCGAAACCGCGAACAGCAGGTTCTTGACGCCGTTGCCGGTCTGCACGTTGCTGAGATAAACCGGCGCGCCGTCGATCAGATCGGGCAACGCGTGCGAATAGAGCGCGACGATGCTGCCGACGTTGCCGGCCGTGAGGATCGTTTCGGCGGTGTTGTGGCTGCTGTGCGCGGGGTCGTAGCCGAATTGCATCCAGTCGGCCGCGAAGCAGGACGGCGTCGCCAATGCCAGCGCGAAAGCGATCGCCGATCGGCGTGAACAGCTCATGTGGGGCCACCCCTGAAAGTAGTCCGCAAGTATATCCGCTCGTCGCGCGGCAAGCGTGAGCGAAGGCTGACTCTCGCGGGAGGCGCGCGCGGTTGCGAAAAACACACCGCATTGACGAACGTAATGCTGTGATCGCTCTGCGTTACCGACAGCGCCGTCGCCGCGTTCCGGCGATGCGCAGCGCGCCTTCGCGGCTTGCGATGCACATCCCGATGTCCGGCCAGGCAGCATTGAAGCGCCGCGCGCGGCCCGTGCGTGAAAGGCCACGGAAAGGTTGCCAGGCGCCCCGTTCGGACCGACACTCACGGGCATCCGCGGGGGAGGCGGCACGTCATGGGGGTTTCGACCTTGTCGCGAGTCGACGCGACGCCGGGCGCAGGTCCGGCCCGCAAGATCAGCAAGCATCAGCGCCTGGCGCGCGCGCTCCATCGCACGGGCCTGCTGCCGGTCATCGGCGGCCTGCGCGATCTCGGCGGCGCGAAGCTGCGCATCCTCGCATATCACCGCGTGCTGGCGATTCCCGACGAAGACGCGTTCAAGTTCGACCTCGGTCTCGTCAGCGCATCGAGCGAGCAGTTCCGCGAGCAGATGGCGTTCGTGCGGCGCCGCTTCCATCCGCTGACGTTCCGCGACTGGCTCGCGATCGTCGACGCGGGCCGACGCCCGCCGCGCAACGCCATCGTCGTGACGTTCGACGACGGCTACGACGACAACCATCGCGTCGCCTATCCGATCCTGAGGGAACTCGGCGTGCCCGCCGTGTTCTTCGTCTCGACCGGCTACATCGACAGCAGCCTTCCGTATGCGTACGACTGGCTCGTGCACATGATCTGCACGACGCGCGCGCCCTCCGTGCGCATCGAGGCGCTCGGCGTCGATGCGGCCATTCCGGATGCGATGCCGCAACGGCGCGCGCTCGCGGCGGACCTCCTCGACCGGATGAAGTCGATGAGCGCGCTCGAGCAGGCGGAAACGATCCGCGAGCTCGCCGAACGTTTCGGGATGCCGCGCGCCGGCGGGCACGCCGATTGCCGGCCGATGACATGGGCCGAGCTGCGCGAGATGCACGCCGGCGGCATGGAGATCGGCTCGCACGGCGTCAGTCACCATATGCTTTCCAAGCTGCCGCCCGCCGAGATGAAGGGCGAGATCGACGGTTCGCAGGCCGCGCTGACTCGCCAGATCGGCGTGCCGGCGGTCAGCCTGTCGTATCCGGTCGGCGGGCGCGACGCGTTCGATGCAGACGTGATCGCCGCGGCGCGCAACGCCGGCTTCCGCATCGGCTGCAGCTACATCGGCGGCGACAATCCGGCGCGGCCGGCTGATTTCCACGACCTGCGCCGCCTGCACGTCGAAAGCTATCTCGACATGCCCTGGTTCCGCGCAATGCTGGCGTGGCCGGCGCTGTTCACGCATCGCTCTCGACGACGGGGCGGCTGAACCCCCGATGGCGTTCTTCCTCACGCTGCTGTACGTCGCGCTGGTGATCGTGCGCCCGCAGGAATATCCCGGCATGGTCGAGCTGGCCCTGCCGATCCTGCCGATATCGCTGGTCGCGGCGCTGCTCGCCTGGATGATGTCCCCGGACAAGCGCTTCTCCGAGCCGCAGTACGCGCTGCTCGGCGCGTTCCTTCTCGTCTGCATGGTCTCGGAGATCACCAACGGCTGGTTCGGCGGCGCGCTCTGGCAGCTGACGCAGTTCGGGCCGACCGTTGCCGCGTTCGTCATCCTCGCCAACGTGACGAACAGCCGGAAGCGCGTCGTGATCGTGATGGCGACGTTCGTCCTTTGTTCGGGAGTGCTCGCGGTGCACGGCATCGACCAGGCGGCGCACGGCATCGGCTGGACCGGCATGCCGCTCTCGCAGGAGGACGAGGAGGGCGGCGGGCGCATCCAGTACGTCGGCATCTTCAGCGATCCGAACGATCTCGGCCTCCTGTTCGTCTCCACGCTGCCGTTCGCGTTCTACCTCAGCAGTCGCGGCGGCATGCTCGGGCTGGTGCGTCTTTTCTGGCTGTCGATGGCCGGGCTTCTGCTGTATGGCACCTACCTCACCAATTCGCGCGGCGCCATGCTCGCCGTCGCGGCGCTGCTCGGATTCTGGCTATGGCGACGACGCGGCATCCTCGTTGCGGGAATCGCCGGCGGCGCCGGCCTCGCGGGCATGATGATGTTGTCCGCGCGCCTGCAGGAGCTCGACGCGGGCGAGGAATCCGCGGCCGGCCGCATCGATGCGTGGTACAGCGGCATCCAGATGTTCCTGCACCAGCCGCTGTTCGGCGTCGGCGCGGGCCAGTTCACCGAGCACAATCCGCTCACCGCGCATAATTCGTTCGTGCTCGCGCTGGCGGAAACCGGATACATCGGCTTCACGATCTGGCTCGGCATCGTCGTGTACTGCTTTCGCATGATGTGGGCGATCGAGAAGTACGAACCGCCCCTCGAGGACGAGACGGCCACCGAGGCATGGGCCGAGGAGCGCAGGATCGGGATGACGCTGCTGCTCAGCCTGTGCGCGCTCTTCACGGCGGCATTCTTCCTGAGCCGCACCTACGTCATCGTGGTCTACATGCTGGCCGCTCTCGTCGTCGCCGAATACGCCGGCGCGCAGGAGCGCTTCCCCGGATTGCCGACGTTCCGGATCGGAGGCGACGTGCCGCGGCTCCTGATGACGTCGGTGGCCGGGGTCGTTGCGATCTTCGTCATCACGCGCGCGCTGCTCTGACCGGGAGATTCCGCGTGCGGATCACGCATGTCGTCGAAAACCTGAATCGCGGCGGCCTCGAGCGCGTCGTCATCGATCTCGCGCTCGCGCAGAAGGCAGCGGGCCACGATTGCCGCGTCGTCTGCCTGTACGAGGAAGGACTCCTAGCCGGCGAGCTCCGCGCGGAGGGCATCGCGGTCGACGCGTGTGGCAAGGGCACCGGCTTCGACGTCGCCGCGCTCCGGCGCATGCGCGCGCTCTTCCGCGCGCACGGCAGCGAGATCCTCCATTCGCACAACATCATCGCGCACGCGTATGCCGCGCTCGCCTCGCGCGGAATCGGCATGCGGCGATTTCTCAACACGCGCCACGGCCGCGGCGTCGCGCCGCCGGGCCGCATGCGCCTTGCGCTCTATTCCATCGCGATGCGCTGGACGGATCGCGTCGTCGCGGTCTGCGAGGCGGCGCGAAGAAATCTCGCCGAGCACGATCGCGTGCCCGCCGCCAAGCTCGCCGTCGTGCCGAACGGCATCCATGTCGAGCGCTTCGTCGCGGCATCGTCCTCGGCCCACCGCACGGTTGCCGATCTGCTCGGCGTCGGATCCGGCATCGAGATCATCGGCTTCGTCGGACGCCTCAACTGGGCGAAGGATCTGCCGACGCTGATCCGCGCGTTCGCCATGCTGCGCCGACGCGGACGCGAGGCCGCGCTCGCGCTGATCGGAGACGGCAGCCTGCGCGAGGAACTCGAGCGCCTCGCCGCCGACGAAGGCGTCGGCGACCGCGTCGTGTTCCTCGGCGATCGCAGCGACGTGCGCAATCTCCTGCCGGGGTTCGACGTGTTCGCGATGTCGTCGGTGTCGGAGGGCTATTCGATCGCGTTGCTCGAGGCATCGGCGAGCGCGCTGCCGATCGTCGCGACCGACGTCGGCGGCAACGCCGAGATCGTCAGCGACGGCGTCTCCGGCCGTATCGTCAAGCCGGGCGATCCCGCGCTGTTCGCCGACGCGCTCGAGGACGTGCTCGCCGATCCGGCCCGCGCCCGCGCCATGGGCGAGGCGGCGATCGCATGGGTCCGCCGCGAAGGCAGCGTGGAGACGATGGTCGCGCGGTATCAGACCCTTTACGCGGAGACGTGAATGCCCCGGCTTTCGCTTGCGATTTATCGATTACAATTTGTGGCACG
>CALFNI010000097.1 GCA_937902695.1 uncultured Rhodanobacteraceae bacterium | reverse complement strand
AACGCCGCACAGGAAAATGCCGTAGAGCCGCAACCAGCCGATGCGCCCGGCCAGCGCATGCAGCAGCTCGATGTGTTCGCGCAGGCGCGCGCGCGCGGCCGCGTCGTCCGCAGGCGCGTGCAGGGTGGCGCTCAGGCGCACGAACCATCCCAGCGCCTGCTGGGCCAGGAACAGCGGCGGGTTGCCGGCGCCGCGCGCGGCGTGCCAGTCGCGGAAGAACGCCTGCAGCGTCGCGTTCAACGCCTGCGCGGCTTCCAGTTGCGGGCGCAGTTCGCCGAGCAGGGCGATGTCTGCGAGGCGTGCGCCGATCGCCAGCGGGCACAGCACGCCCCAGTAGTACGCGTAATCCCAGATCACCTTGACCGGCATCACCTGCGCGTCGCCGAACAGCGCGTACTGGCAGCGGTACAGCGACAGCATGTTGCGGTAGAACGAGAAATACAGGTCCTGGTAGATCCTCGCGTACGGCGCCAGCGAGCGCCCGGCCAGGTCGTGCGCGACCAGCTCGACGATGTAGCGGTTGCCGATCGCGATGAAATCGCTGCCCGGCGAATAGAACGGATCGAGGAACACGCCGGCCTCGCCGGTCAGCGCCCAGCGATCGCCCGAGAACACCTGCTTGCAGCCGTACGAGAAATGGCGGAGATAGAGAAAATCCATCAGCTTGTCGCGCCGCGCGGCGCATTCGCGACCGATCGCGGGCTGGTGCGTGTCGAACCACTCGAGCGAGCGCTCGAACGTGTTCATCGTCTCGATCGGATGCATCTTCGCGTCGCAGACGACGCCGACCGAATGCGCGCCCGAGCCGAGCGGAATCAGCCACGCCCAATAGCCCGGTCCGCAGAAATGATTGGTCGAGCGCCAGCGCTCCTGCGGCGTGCAGCGCGTCTGCCATTCGGTGTCGGCGCACCACTGGTCGAGATCGAGCCGGTCGTCGAGGCGGAACCACATCGCGTTCGCGTCGTGGCCGTTCGGCTGCGCGAGATCGAGCTTGCGCTTGACGAGCCCGGCGCGCCCCGACGCATCGACGAGCCAGCGCGCTTCGAGCGTTTCGATCGTGCCGCCGCGATCGACGCGCACCGCATGATGGCCGCCGTCTCGCGCGATATCGAAGCCGCGCACCGCGGTGCCGTCGCGAAAGTCGACGCCGTTGCGCCGCGCTTCCTCGCCGAGAAAGTTCTCGAACGTGCCGCGGTCGATCTGCCACGTCGGCGTCGGCATCACGCGGCGCACGCCGAGCTCGGTCACGTTCTCCAGATCGCTGCGGCCTTCGCAGAAGAAGAAGCGGAATCCGAACTTGCGGATCTGCTCGGCGTCCAGATGCGCGCGAAGCCCGAGCGTTTCGGCGAAATAATGCGCGCCGATCTCGACCGTGGATTCGCCGACCTTGTGCGCCGCCGGCGGCACCGGATGCGCGCGGCGTTCGAGGACGACGACGTCGATGTCGCCCAGGCGCCGCTTGAGCTGCAGTGCCAGTGTCAGCCCGGCGAGGCCCCCGCCGAGGATGACGACATCGTGCACGCGCGCTTGGGACATTGCAGGCTTCTCCTCGCAGACGCGGTCATTGTGCACGCAATCGACGCGGGCTGCCCGCGCCGCGGAAATCGGCCGGTCAGGGCGTCTCGTGATTTTCGGGGATCCTGCTCGTCGTGCCGCGGCGGACGAACGCCATCAGCACCGGCGTCGTCATCAGCGTCGTCACGATCGCCATGACCATCAGCATCGTGAAGATCTCGAAGCCGATCACGCCGGCGTCGAGGCCGATCTTCATGACGATGAGCTCCATGAGCCCGCGTGCGTTCATCAGCGCGCCGATCGCGAACGCCTCGCCCCAGCCGAGCCCGGCGATGCGCGCGCCGCCGCCCGAGCCCAGCACCTTGCCGACGATCGCCGCCGCGAGGATCAGGAGAAGCGCGGGCAGGCCCGTGCCGGTGAACGCGTCGGGCGTCGTGCTGAGGCCGGCGAGCGCGAAGAAGACCGGCATCAGCACGACGACGGCGACGTGCTCGATGCGCTCGATCAGCGTCTCGAGCAGGCGGTCGTCGCGCGGCAGGCACGCGCCGAACAGGAACGCGCCGAACACCGGATGCAAGCCGAGCCACTCGGTCGCCGCCGCCATCACGCACATGCCGATCATCAGCATGCTGAGCACGGCGCCGGTCGGCCGGCCATCGGGCGCATGACGCGCGAGAATCTTCGCGAACAGCGGGCGGACGAGGCCGAATCCGAGCGCGGCCATCGCGACGAGCCCGACCATCGTGCTCGCGAACAGCGTCCATCCGCCGTGCGAGCTGATCAGCGCGACGACGAACGCGAGCATGATCCAGGCGAGCGCGTCGGCAATGGCCGCCGACGCCAGCGAAAGCTGGCCGAGCGGCGTGCGCGTCAACGCCTGCTCCTTGAGAATGCGCGCCATGACCGGAAAGGCGGTGATCGCCATCGACGCGGCCATGAACAGCGCGAACGGCCAGAACCCGACGCCCGCCGGCGCGAAATGCGAGTGCAGGATCGGCGCTATCGCGAGTCCGAGCGCCATCGGCAGCATCACGCCGAGCGTGCCGACCCAGCCCGCCGCGACGATGCGCCGTCGCGCACCGGCCGGCGCGCGCATTTCGGCGCCGACGACGAACATGAACAGCACGAGCCCGATCTGGCTGAGGCCCTCGAGCGCCGCGATCTTGTCGTGCGGAAACAGCCACGCATGCGCGCCGGGCGCGAGCGCGCCGAGCACGATGGGGCCGAGCACGATGCCGGCGATCATCTCGCCGATCACCGGCGGCTGGCCGATGCGCGCGAGCACGAACGCGAGCGCGCGCGCGGTCGCGAGGATCACCGCAAGCTGCAGCAGAAGGTGAGGGACGTGACCCACGGACAGCTCCCCGAGGCTTCGAGGACGCCGGTCAGCGGCCTTCGTCGTGCTCCGGATCGTAAATCAACGGCGGCGTTCCATGCGACTTCCGGTACGACGCAACCATGTGCCCGTAAGCGGCGATGCGCCGGCAGGTGTACAGCGTGATGCGCGTGACGTCGCGGATCGGCCGGAAGTGGCTGGAGCGGAACTCGCCCTGGTAGCGCGACTCGATCGGCACCGAGACGATGCCGACGTGCTTGTCGCGCGCCGCGGAGATCAGCACGGCCGCTTCGAACACGAAATCGTCGGCTTCGATGTCGGCGAGCTCGAGCGCGGCCGACGGGTAGTAGCGCTGGCCGCTCTGCGTGTCGGCGACGGGGAGGCCGCAGCCCCACGAGATGCCCCAGTCGGCGAAATCGTTCGCGCGGCGGCGTGCCTTCGGCTGGTTCTCGCGATTGCGGATGCGCGCGCCGATCACGAGATGTTCGGGATAGCGGCGCGCCGCGGCGAGAATGCGCGGTATGTCGGACGCAAGGTGCTGGCCGTCGCCGTCCATCGTGACGACCGCATCGAAGCCGAGCGCGCGCGCCTTGCGGAAACCGTCGCGCAGGCCCTGGCCCTTGCCGAGCGGCGTCGCGTGGCGGATCAGCGTGATCGGGAGATCGGCGATGCGCTCGACGGTCGCGTCGGTCGAGCCGTCGTCGATCACGATGACGTTCGGCGAGATCGCGAGCACCGATTCGACGACGCCGCGGATCGCGCGTTCCTCGTTGAGCGCCGGGATGACGATGGCGACGCGTTTCGGATCGCTCGCGCTCATGGCGCCACCTCGATCGCGAGCGACGTGTTGGCGCCCGACGCGAGCGTCACCCGGGCCGGTGCGCGCGCCGCAAGCGCGATCAGCAGCGGCAGCGCCTGGACCGCGGTCGGATTCGCCGCGAATGCAGCGAGCGCCGCGGGCAAGCCCTTCGCAACTGCCGTGCCCTGCAGCGGGTAGAGCGAAAGCTGTGCGAGCGACGCTGCGCTCCGCGACGGGCTCAGCACGAACGCGACCGCGAACGGCACGCCGCTCGGCGCGACTTCGGCGAGCGGCCCGCGCGCCACGATGTCGTATGCCGCGAGCAGCACCGCGTCGCCATCCGCGGCGACTTCGGTCGCGGCCTCGACGAGGCCGGCGGCGACGCTTGCGAGTCCCGCGCTGATCGCCGTTGCGGTCTTGTGGCAGTTCGCGGCGACAGTCCAGTAGCCCGCCGGCGCGTTGTGCACGGAATTGTGGAAGCGTGTCGGCGAAAGCTCGCGCGGATCGGCGGCAAGCGTCGCGCACATCTGGTCGGTGGTCGCGAGATCGCCGTGCGTCGAGCTGAAGACGCACGGGAGCGTCGCCGGATCGCGGCCGGCCATCGTCGCGGCCTGGCTCGCCGCTTCGCTCGCGAGCAGCACGGGCTCGGGCGCGCGGCGGCGTTCGGTCGGCGGCAGGATCGCGGGCGCCGGCTTCGCGCCCGCATCGGGCGCTGCGATGCTGCCGTCGCTCAAGGTGCGTTGCAGCGCGGCCCAGTCCGGAATGCCGGGAGCCCAGATGCCGATGCCGTCGACATACACCGTGAGCGCGCGCATGCGTCAGTGCGACGTCGCGGCCGCGAACGCGAGCGTGCAGTTGCTGCCGCCGAAACCGAACGAATTGCTGAGAGCGACGCGGATCGTCCGCTCCTCGCGTTCGATCGCGAGCTGTGCGGCGCAGATCGGTTCGGCGTCGCGGCTGTTCAATGTGGCGGGCACGAAGCCTTGCTCGATGGCCAGCAGGGTGATCGCGGCTTCGAGGATGCCGGCGGCGCCGAGCGTGTGGCCGGTGAAGCCCTTCGTCGCGCTCGCCCGCACGCGCGCGGTGAACACATCGGCCAGCACGGCCGCTTCCACCTCGTCGTTCTTGGGCGTCGCCGTGCCGTGGAGATTGATGTAATCGACATCGTCCGGCTCGAGCCCCGCGCGCGCGAGCGCATCGGCAAGCGCAAGACGCGCGCCGCGCCCTTCGGGATGCGGGGTCGACATGTGATACGCGTCCGACGATTCGCCGTAGCCGACGAGCCGCGGCGCGTGCCTGTCGCCGTCGCGTTCGATGAGCGCGAAACCGGCGGCTTCGCCGATCGAGATGCCGTTGCGTGCGGTGTCGAACGGCCGGCAGCGCGCCGACGAGACGAGCTCCAGCGCGTTGAAGCCGAACAGCACGCTGTCGCAGAGCGTGTCGACGCCGGCCACGATGGCGGCATCGGCCGTGCCGAGCCGCATCATGCGCTCGGCCTTGGCGAAGATCTTGGCGCTCGACGAGCACGCGGTCGCGACCGTGAGGCACGGCCCGCGCGTGCCCAGCGCGGCTTCGAGGAAGAGGCCGAGCGAATGGGGCGTGTGCAGCGCCGGACGGCGCAGGCGTTCGGGCAGGCGGCCGCCATCGAGCGTGCGGTAGCCCTCTTCGGTCGCGCCGATCGACGATGTCGACGTGCCGACGACGAGCGCGACGCGGTCGGCGCCGTAGCGCTCGATGGCGGCGCGCGCCGCGTCCAGGAATCCGTCCGCACCGAGGCCGTGCCAGGCGAGCCGGTTGTTGCGGCAGTCGTACTCGGCGAACGCATCCGGCAACGCCATCGATTCGAGCCCGGCCACGCGCCCGATCGCGCACGGCAGCGGCACGCGCGTGAAGTCGTTGTCGGCCAGGCCGCCGCGATCGTGACGCAGCGCGTCGGCGTGCGCGCGGCGGCCATGGCCGAGCGCGGACGTCGCGGTGAAGGCGGTTATGGCAAGGGGGGCGATACGGGTCGGCACGCGTCGAAGAATCCGGCGGGGCGGCCGAAGTATGACACACGGGTTTCGCCGGCAAGCAGGGCCGAATGCGTGACGCATTCGAGGCTGCCCTGCCGCCGCGCCGCGCAGGCCCTCGCGGTCGGCCTGCTACCATCCGGCGCGCACTCCGGTTCAGCCGACCGCATGAGCGAAACCGATTCCAGCCAGCCGATCGACCGCGTCAGGGCATTCCTGCAGGACCTGCAGGATCGCATCTGCCGTCGACTCGAAGCCGCCGACGGCCGCAGCCGCTTCGTCGAGGACGCCTGGCAGCGCGCCGAAGGCGGCGGCGGACGCTCGCGCGTCCTCAAGCAGGGCGCCGTGTTCGAGCAGGCCGGCGTCAATTTCTCGGAGGTCTCGGGCATGCGGCTGCCGCCGTCGGCGAGCGCGCACCGCCCGGCAATCGCCGGGCGCGCATGGACCGCGCTCGGCGTTTCGCTGGTCGTCCATCCGGAGAATCCGTACGTGCCGACGACGCACATGAACGTGCGCTACTTCGAGGCACGCGCGGACGATGCGGAGACGGTCTGGTGGTTCGGCGGCGGATTCGACCTCACGCCCTACTATCCGTTCGACGACGACGTCGTGCACTGGCATTCGATCGCGCGCGATGCGTGCGCGCCGTTCGGCGCGGACGTCTATGCGCGCTACAAGCGCTGGTGCGACGACTATTTCTTCATCAGGCACCGCGGCGAGACGCGCGGCGTCGGCGGACTTTTCTACGACGACCTCGACGAGGGCGGATTCGAGCGCAGCTTCGCGCTGACGCAGGCCGTCGGCAACGGATTCATCGATGCGTATCTGCCGATCGTCGAGCGGCGCAAGACCGCCGCGTGGGGCGATCGCGAGCGCGAGTTCCAGCTGTACCGGCGTGGGCGCTACGTCGAGTTCAACCTCGTCTACGACCGCGGCACGTTGTTCGGCCTGCAATCGGGCGGGCGTGCCGAATCGATCCTGATGAGCCTCCCGCCGCGCGTGCGCTTCGAGTATGCGTATGCGCCGGAACCCGGTAGCGCGGAAGCACGCCTGGCGGATTACCTCAAGCCGCGCGAGTGGCTCGCGCGCTGACGGGATCCGTCGCGCTTTGCGTGTTCGATGCCGCTGCGCGTGGCCCGGTCGAGCCGTGCGCGGCTCAGTTCCACTCGTAGAGCGAGAAGTACACCGGCGCGACCGGACCCTGCTGCGGATCGCGCGTCAGGCGGCCGTTTCCGGTCGTGTCCATGAAGGTCTCGACCGGGCCGTTGCGCGGCTGGATCCTGATCATCCAGACATGACCGTTCTGGCGGTATTCGTCGACCGTGTCGTCGCCCTGCTGGCGCGTCTCGTGCTCGCTGTTCGCCATCCGGCGCTGCATCGCGTCGCGGTCGCGGTCGACGCGGTCGCGAACGAGGCGCGTGTCGGGCTTGGGCAGCGGCGCCAGCGGATCGGCGTTGGCGGGCGCGGAGCCATCGGCGGCGGGCTGCGCCTGCTGCGCCGGCGCGGCGGTGACGCCGGGATCGTTGATGCCGGGTGGCGGCGGAACGTCGGCTTTCGGCGTCTGGCTGGGCGGCGCGGCGATCGCGACGGCCATGCCGAGGACGGTAATGGCGAGCGGGAGAAGAGCAAACCGGCTCAGCGTGCGCATGACACTCTCCTTGGTGCATCGAAGCCTAGCGCGGATCCGATGAATCGTTCCCTTGCACCGGTCACAGGACGGCATTCCGAAGATGCGGGGCGGCGGCGCGCGTTGCAATCGGGGCCGACGCTTGCCAAGCTCAGACGGCTGGACCGTCCGCAAGGCCCCCCATGTCGCGCCCCCGTCTCGTCCTGATCGACGGCTCATCTTACCTCTACCGCGCGTTCCACGCGTTGCCGCCGTTGACGAACTCCGCGGGCGAACCGACCGGCGCGCTGTTCGGCGTCGTCAACATGCTGCGCGCGACGTTGAATGCGAAACCCGACTATGCCGCGTTCGTGCAGGACGCGCCGGGCCGCACGTTCCGCGACGATCTCTACGCCGCGTACAAGGCGAACCGCGAGGCGATGCCGGACCCGCTCGCGGCGCAGGTCGCGCCGATGCTGGCCATCGTCGAGGCGCTCGGTTTTCCGATCCTGCGCGTCGAGGGCGTCGAGGCCGACGACGTGATCGGCACGCTCGCGACGCGGGCGGCGGAGCAGGGCATCGACGTCCTCGTCTCGACCGGCGACAAGGACTTCGCGCAGCTCGTCAGGCCCGGCATCGAGCTCGTCAACACGATGAGCAACACGACGCTCGATACGGCCGCCGTGGTCGAGAAGTTCGGCGTGCCGCCCGATCGCATCGTCGACCTGCTCGCGCTGATGGGCGACAGCATCGACAACATTCCGGGCGTCGAGAAGTGCGGCCCGAAGACGGCCGCGAAATGGCTCGGCGAATACGGCTCGCTCGACAATGTCATCGCCAACGCGGACAAGGTCGGCGGCAAGATCGGCGAGAACCTTCGCCGTGCGCTGCCGCAGCTGCCGCTCTCGCGCCAGCTCGCGACGATCAGGACCGATGTCGCGCTCGACGTCGGGCCGGCCGATCTCGCGCTCCGCGCGCGCGACGTCGACACGCTGCGCACGCTGTACAAGCGCTACGAGTTCAACGCGGCGCTGAAGGAGCTCGACACGGCCGAGGCGCGCGGGGCGCGCGACCTGCCGGCGGCGGACGTCCCGACGCTCAATGAGTCTGGCGTGCGCGCGATCGACATCGCCGCGGCGCCGAAGATCGAGGTCGATCCGGCGCTGCAGGGTCCGGGCACCTACGAGCTCGTCACGACCGCGGCGCAGTTCGAGGCGTGGATCGACAAGCTCCGCGACGCCGAGCTCGTCGCGCTCGACGTGGAGACCGATTCGCTCGATCCGATGCAGGCGACGATCATCGGCATCTCGATCGCGGTCGCGCCGAAGGAGGCCGCGTACATTCCGCTCGGCCATGACTGTCCCGGCACGCCCTCGCAGCTCGACCGCGACGACGTGCTGAACCGGCTGAAGCCTTTCCTCGAAGACGGCGACAGGCCGAAGCTCGGGCAGAACGCGAAATACGATCTGAACGTGCTGTCGACCTACGGGATCGCCGTGCGCGGGCTCGCCCACGACACGATGCTCGAATCGTATGTGCTGAACTCGACCGCATCGCGCCATGACATGGATTCGCTCGCCAGGCGGCATCTTGCCTACGAGACGATTCCGTACGAGGACGTGACCGGCAAGGGCGCCAAGCAGATTTCGTTCTCGCAGGTCGACATCGAGACCGCGTGCAAGTACGCGGCCGAGGATGCCGACGTTACGCTGCGCCTGCATCGGACGCTGAAGCCGAAGCTCGATGCCGAGCCGACGCTGAAATCGGTCTACGAGACGATCGAGATGCCGCTCGTGCCCGTGCTCGCGCGCATGGAGCAGACCGGCGTCCTGATCGACACGGGCGCGCTGAAGCAGCAGAGCCACGAGCTCGCGCGGCGCATGCACGAGCTGACCGAGCAGGCGTACGCGACCGCGGGCCGGCCTTTCAGCCTCGATTCGCCCAAGCAGCTGCAGGCGATCCTGTTCGACGAGCTGAAGCTGCCGGCCGTCATGAAGACGCCGAGCGGGCAGCCATCGACGAACGAGGAAGCGCTCGAGGCGATCGCCAACGATCATGCGCTGCCGCGCATGATCCTCGAATATCGCGGACTCGCGAAGCTCCGTTCGACGTATACCGAGAAACTTGCCGACAACGTCAACCCGCGCACCGGCCGCGTGCACACGAACTACAACCAGGCGACGGCGGCGACGGGACGGCTGTCGTCGCAGGATCCGAACCTGCAGAACATTCCGATCCGCACCGACGAAGGGCGGCGCATCCGGCAGGCGTTCGTCGCGCCCAAAGGATGGAAGGTCGTCGCGGCGGATTATTCGCAGATCGAGCTTCGCATCATGGCCCATCTCTCGGGCGACGCCGGCCTCCTCGCGGCATTCCACGGCAACCAGGACATCCACCGCGCGACCGCCGCGGAAGTGTTCGGCCTGCCGGTCGGCGAGGTCGACACGAACCAGCGCCGCGCGGCGAAGGCGATCAACTTCGGGCTCATGTACGGCATGAGCGCGTTCGGGCTTTCGCGCCAGCTCGGCGTCGGGCGCGGCGAGGCACAGGACTACATGGCCCGCTACTTCTCGCGCTACCCCGGCGTGCGCGAGTTCATGGACCGCATGCGCGAAGAGGCGCATCGCAACGGCTACGTCCAGACGCTGTTCGGACGACGGCTCCATCTCGACTACATCAACTCGAAGAACCAGGTGCAGCGCTCGGGCGCCGAGCGCGCGGCGATCAACGCGCCGATGCAGGGCACTGCGGCCGACATCATCAAGCGGGCGATGATCGCGGTCGACGCCTGGCTGCTCGACCAGGGCGAGCCGGCCCGCATGCTGATGCAGGTGCACGACGAGCTCGTGTTCGAGATCCGCGAGGACCGCATCGAGGCCGTCAGCGCGGCGATCCGCGAGCGCATGGCCGGAGCGGCCGAGCTGTCGGTGCCGCTGGTCGTCGACCTCGGCGTCGGCGCGAACTGGGACGAGGCGCACTGACCGAAGCGCGGCGCGTGCACGAGCCGTTAAGAACGTTGGAGATCGTATTCGCCGCGTAAAGAAGGCGTTCCGAACGACTGAACGTCTGCTAAACGCGAGCCGAAATCCGCTCCGTACGCCCGCGAACTTTCTCGGGACGACCCGGTCTTAATCGTTGGGTGCGCGCAACGGCACCCGCGGTTCACTCACCTCCCTGAGTGCAACCCAGGAGACCCGGTCCCTCCCCAGACCGGCTTTCCACCGGCCCCGAGGACTCCCCCTGGTCCTCGGGGCTTTTCTTTTGCGTTCCGTCCAGGAACGCGGCGACCTGCCGGTTGATTCGGGATTTCGGCGACGTGGCTTCGGCCGGTCCAGATGCGGCCATCCATGGCCGCGGATTTCATGTACAGCACGGCTTCGACCAACGAAGGTGGTAGCCCCACGGAAAGCCGCCCGCTTGTCCCCTCTTCCGCGTGCGGGAGAGGGCAGGGTGAGGGCAAGCCGACTCGCCGCTCAGCTCTTCAACGCCTCCAGCACCGCCGCGCGGGCGAGTTTTCCGGTCTCGTTGCGAGGCAGCGCGGCGACGCGCCGGAACGGGCGCGGCAGGAACACGGGGTCGACGGCGTGGCGAAGATCTTCGAGCAGCGCGGCTTCGCTGCGCTCGGGTGCGACGACGAGCGCGGCGATGCGGCGGACGCCGCAGCCCTCTTCGCCATCGAGCTGCAGCGCGACGGCATCGATGACGCCGGGCAGCGCGAGCAGCCGGCGCGTGAGATCGGCGAGCGACGCGCGCTTGCCGGCGATCTCGACGAGATCGGCGTTGCGGCCGCAGAGATGGAACGCGTGGCCGGGCAGGAGCTCGACGATGTCCTGCAGCACGACGGGTTGTCCGAAGTAGGGCGCGTCGACCAGCGTGCCGTCCGGCTGCGGCTTCAGCACGATGTCGGGATAGACGCGCCACGCGGTTTCGCTCGTCGTGCGGCGGTGCGCGATGACGCAGGTTTCGGTCGAGCCGAAGAGCTCCACGACCGGCGCGCCGTAGCGCGCTTCGGCTTCGGCGGCGAGCTCCTGCGAAAGCGGCGCGGTCGCCGACGTGATCGCGGCGAGCGGGGGCAACTGCAACGGATCGCGCAGGAGCGCCTGCAGATGGATCGGTGTCGTCACGAGGACGCGCGGCGCCGGTACTTCGGCGAGCGCGGCGGCGACGTCGGCCGGAAAGAACGGCTTGCCGCCGTGCACCGCGAACGGGCCGAACAGCGGCAGGAACACGGAGAGCTCCAGGCCGTACATGTGCTGCGGCGGCACGGTCGCGACGACGTGCGCGAGCGTGCCGTCGACGAGCCCGATCGCGTCGCCGAGCGTGCGCGCGTTGTGCGCGGAGCTCGCATGGACGCTGGCCCATGTTTTCGGATTCGCCTTCGGCTGGCCGGTGGTGCCGGAGGTGAAGCCGATCGCCACGGTCTGCTCGCCGTCGACATCGGGAACCGCGGCGTCGACACGCGCAGCGCCGGCGCCGCACTCGACGCGAACGTAGTGCGCCGACAGTCCGTCGCGCTCGATTTCACCGAGCGCGTAGCTGCCGGGATGCGTCGCG